>WSNH01000091.1 GCA_013316135.1 Clostridia bacterium | reverse complement strand
ACCGTATGTGACCTTCAAAATTTTCTCTTCCTGTTTGCAGTCGTAAACTATAGCTTCCTGACCGTGCTTTCGCGCGCAAAAATGAATCAATAAATTTCATCGGGCCGGGTCGGTAAAGCGACACTCCTGCTATCAGGTCTTCAAGAGTGTCGGGTTTGAGGTTCTTCATGAACCTTTTCATGCCTCCGGCTTCGAGCTGGAACACCCCGTCGGTGTCACCCTCGGCAATCAGCGAATATGCCCCCGAATCTTCATAGCCTATTTTGTTAAAATCAACTTCCCTGCCGAAATCTTCTTTAACGTAATCGACGCATTTTGACGATGTTAAAATAGATATTTACGCTCATCGTAACGACATAGGAGGACCAAATGGATCTGGGAGTAAAATTGAAGAGATTGAGACTTCAATGCGGACTTACTCAAGAAGAACTGGCGGACAGATGCGAATTGACGAAGGGATACATATCCCAACTTGAAAACAATCTCACTTCTCCGTCTATCGCAACGCTGATGGATATACTTGCGGTGCTCGGCAGCGACCTCAAATCATTCTTTAACGAAGAAGTAGACGAGCAAATCGTATTCAATGAGCAAGACTTTTTTGAGAAAGAAGACGATGGCGAACTCATAACTTGGCTTGTGCCCAATTCGCTCAAAAACGAAATGGAACCAATCTTGCTGACCCTTCAAGCCGGCGTAAGCACGACTGAAGATATGCCTCACGAGGGCGAGGAATTCGGATATGTACTTCAAGGTCAAGCAATATTGCATCTAGGCAAAAAAGAATATGAAATAAAAGCGGGAAATTCTTTCTATTTCACCAGCAAGAAAAAACACTATATAGAAAACAAAAGTCAAGAGGCGACAAAAATACTTTGGGTATCCAGCCCTCCGACTTTTTGATATTGGGAGAACACTATGGAAAACAGCACAGAATACATTATTCAACTTCAAGGACTTACAAAACAATACGGCAACAAAACCGTTGTAAACAATATAAATCTCAATATCAAAAAGGGACAGTTTGTCACTTTCTTGGGACCAAGCGGTTGCGGTAAGACGACAACTTTGAGAATGATTGCGGGATTTGAAATACCCACGCAAGGCAAAGTGCTTTTTGACGGCGAAGATATAGCAAAATTTCCGCCGCACAAGCGTCACGTCAACACGGTATTCCAAAAATATGCGCTATTCCCACATCTCAACGTATTTAACAATATCGCTTTTGGTCTCAAACTAAAAAAGATAGAAGTATCGTATAAAAAGAAAAACGGCGAACCCGCTAAAAAGCAAGTCAAACTTAAAAACTTTTTGATTGACCCTAGTACCGGCAAACCCGATTTCTCTATTGCAAACGACGATTATTATTCTTACATAGAAAAAGGCTACGTCAAACTCTGCAAGATAAAGAAAAGCGTAAACAAAATGACCAAGAAAGGTCGCGTAAAAAAAGAAGTCAGCGGCTATAAATACTATATTGACGAAAAGGTGCGTCGCGCGCTTAAGATAGTTGGTCTGAGCGATTATGAGACAAGAGACGTGGATTCTCTCTCAGGCGGTCAACAACAGAGGGTAGCAATCGCAAGAGCCATAGTCAACGAACCTAAAGTACTTTTACTCGACGAGCCGCTCGGAGCGCTTGACCTCAAAATGCGTCAAGAAATGCAAATCGAATTAAAAGAAATGCACAAAAAACTCGGCATTACGTTTATTTATGTTACGCACGATCAAGAAGAGGCATTGACAATGAGCGACACCGTCGTCGTAATGAAAGACGGCGCTATATTGCAAGAAGGTACTCCCATAGATATATATAACGAACCTAAGACGGCTTATGTCGCAGACTTCATAGGCGAATCCAACATACTCGACGGCATTATGATTGACGACTACAGAGTAAATATCGTAGGCGCGGAATTCAAGTGCGTAGACGCAGGGTTTGGTCAAAATACTCCTGTAGACATAGTCATTCGTCCCGAGGATATCGAAGTTAAGAGTAAGGAAAAAGGAATAATCACCGGCGTGATAAAATCAAGTATGTTCAGAGGCGTGCATTACGAAATGGTGTGCGAATGTAACGGCTATGAATTTATCATTCACAGCACAGTGGAAGCCCCTATCGGCAAAGAAGTCGGACTATACGTCTCACCGGAGAATATTCAAATAATGAATAAAGAACACGTCGATAATACCGCGGCCGTTACGTTTACGTCAAATACGACTTTTGACCTCTACGGAGGAGAATACGAGTTTGATCCGACGACGCTCTTTGAAAACTGCTCCTACGACAGCGAACAGGATATATTGACTGTAAACGGCGTAGAAATGACGCTCAAAGGTCAAGAAGCTCAAGTACGATTTGCTTTTACAGATATAGATATGACCGACGACGAGTACGCCGCTCCCCTTGCCGGCAACGTAGACAGTATGATATACAAGGGCAAGAATTACATCGTCGATATAAAGACGGACGACAACCGACATATATACGCCGATACGGAGTATCTTTGGGACAAAGGCGACAGAGTGGGCATAAAAATCGACAGATTCCGACTTGTGTCAATTAAGGAGGGCGAGTGATGTTCAAAAAATCCTTAGCGATCCCCTATGCGCTCTTTATGGCGATCTTCGTATTGCTGCCTCTCGTATTGGTATTGGTATTTGCCTTTATTGACGCAAGCGACGGCTCATTCGATATGATAACCAACTTCAAAGAACTTGCAAAAGAACAGGCGCTTGGCAAAGTAATAGGCAACTCGCTCATCGCGGGACTTTCTACCAGTGCGCTATGTCTTTTGATAGGCTATCCTATAGCGTACTATCTCACAAAAACCGAATTCAATAAAAAAGGCGTGATGATAGGACTCTTTCTTGCGCCGATGTGGGTCAACTTTCTTTTGAGAATGATGGCAACCAAAGCGGTATTCAACGTAATAGGATTCAAAATGGGTATGGGCGCGGTGATATTCGGTTTGACTTATGAATTTTTGCCTTATATGATTATGCCTTTGTACAATACCCTTCTCAAGATAGACAAGTGCTATATAGAAGGCGCAAGCGATTTGGGCGCGACTCCTATAAGAGCGTTTTGGCAAATAACTGTCCCTCTATCTATGCCGGGCATAGTGAGCGGACTGACGATGGTAATGATTCCTTCGATTACGACTTTTGCCGTAACCGAAATTATGAGCAACGGAAAAATGATGCTTCTAGGCGACTTCATATATTCCCTCAAAGCAGACTCTCTTAATATGGCGGCTGCAATATCTTTCATACTGTTGATATTTATGTGCGCTTCAATGATCATTTCCAACAAATACAGCAATGACAGCGGCGCTAAAGGGGGCGGATTATGGTAAGAAAAATACTTGTCAGAACATTCATAGGTCTCGTACTTATTATGCTGTATCTGCCTATCATTTGGATGATAATATTCTCCTTTACGGAGACGCCTTCTTTCAGCGACTGGAGCGGATTTTCTTTCAACAACTATATCAACCTTTTCAGCGGCAACGGTCCCAATGCCGACAAAATTCAAGAAGCGTTGATTAACACGTTGTTCGTAGGTTTTTTTGTAAGTCTGTTATCGACGATACTCGGCACTCTCGGCGCAATAGGTTTGCACGCAATACACAGCAAACGCGTGAAGACTGTCTATAGCACCGTAAATCAAATACCTATGATAAACAGCGAAATTGTAACCGCTATAGCGTTGGCTTTGGTATTCAACCTCTTTGCCGCAATGTTCAAAATCAACGACGGCAGTTGGGGTATGACGGCGCTTAAACTCATACTTGCTCAAACGACTTTCTGCGCCCCATATGTCCTTCTCAACGTACTTCCGAGACTGCAAAAGTCCGACAATAAAATATACGAGGCGGCGCTGGATCTGGGGTGCACTCCTGCAAAAGCAATGTTCAAAGTAGTAATACCCGATATAATGCCGGGCATAATAGTGGGCGCATTGCTGTCATTTACGCTCTCTATAGACGACTTTGTTATTACGAAAGTCAATGTGACATCTTTTGAGACCCTCTCAACTTTGCTTTACGGTCTCAAAAACGGCAAACACCCATTGCCTGCCGACATAAGAGCTTTGTTTACAATAATTTTCTTTATAGTATTCGCTCTGATGATGATACTTTATACGCCAAAGAAAAAGCAAGAAAAGCATTAAGCGCTTGCATATCCATAGGAGAAGAAATGAAAAAACGATTGACTGTAACCGCTATATTATTGACCTTGGCGCTCTCTCTGGTATTGCCTATCGTAATGACGGGCTGCGCTCCGCGCGACGAAGTGCTCAAAGTATATAATTGGTCAGAATATATCGGCGAAGACGTAATAGGCGAATTCGAGGAATACTATTATGAAATAACAGGCAAAAACATAACTGTCAAGTACGACCTGTTTGATGAAAACGAACTTATGTATTCGCAAATTAAAACTACGCAAGCCGACTACGACGTGATATGCCCTTCCGACTATATGGTCGAAAAGATGGCAAAGGAAAACCTTCTGATAAGACTGGAAAAAAATCTCGACGATTTGGGCTACGGCGAAATCGAAGACTATCGAGACGACGTCTCTCCTTTGCTGCTCTCCGGCAATGTCAAAGACGGATATTACTTTGATTACGATTATGACCAAAAAAGCGGAGAGTATAACGTCTTCAGCCGTCCCTACACGATGGGCACGCTTGGAATACTGTACGCAAACGACGCGACCGCATATAAAAATTCAAGTTACGGAGAATACTCATCAATGCAAGAATACGTCGAAGCCAACGGCTGGGCAGTGCTTTGGGATAAGGCGTTTAATCAAAGAATAATGATGAAAAATTCTGTGCGCGATACATATGCAATCGGCGCAATATATACCCTGCTCAACGACCGCTCGGGAGAAATAGTCTTACCTACGATGACTCCTTCGCTTGCGCTCAACGCTACGGACGAAAACAACGTAAAAAAGATAGAGAAACAACTCATCAAGCAAAAATCTTTGCTAAGCGGATATGAGAATGACGAGGGCAAAGAAGTCATAATCCAAGGAGACATTGATTTGACTTTGCAATGGGCAGGCGACGCGGTATACGCAATGAGTTCGTTGCAGGAAGAACTCTCTCGCGAAAGAGACCTATCTTACTTCGTACCTTACGAGGGTTCTAATATATTCTGCGACGCTTGGTGTATCCCCAAGTATAGCCGTAATACGACAGCGGCAAATCTTTGGATAAACTTTATGTGCAAAGGTGATATTGCCGTACAAAATATGGATTACATCGGATATACGTCGGGCATAGTATCCCAAGACGTATACGACTATATTATCGAAAATTGGGCAAGCGAAGACGAGACCGACTATTTTGTAGATCTATCATATTTCTTCGGTGAAGACAGCGAATTTGATACGATAATTTACGTAGAAGAGGAAGATTACAATGCCTTTGAAGCACAATTCCCAACCTTGGAAATCGTGCAAAGATGCGCCGTAATGAAAGATTACGGAGACAAGACTCGCGATATGAATAGAATGTGGCGAAACGTAAAAGCGTAAGCGCTCTGAAAATTCCGTCGATAGCGGACACGTTTTATAAAAAAGTATGCTCACAGTCTAGCATACTTTTTTATTTAAGTTGAATTAATATTTTTTGACTTTGCTAAATGCCTAAATGATATTATATACCGTCTATTACAAAGGATATTACGCCGTATTGCAATTCTCTGTCTCTGCCGTAATATCTATACATAGCGTCGACCATTGACTTGAGCGAAAACTCGTCGGGAAACCCCAACTGCTTTGGCGTAAACCTCAGCAATACGCTGCTGAATACTTCTTCAAACGACTTGCCTATGACCATATCCGCGACGCGTCTTTTCACTCGCTGAGACTTATCGCTTTCTTTAACGAACTCAATTATTCTATGAAGAAGTTTGGTAAGAAGAGGGGCTAGACAAAAGGATTTAGGATTTATCTGTCACAC
>WSNH01000004.1 GCA_013316135.1 Clostridia bacterium | reverse complement strand
CAGTAATTGAATTGATAGAAAACGGTTATGAACCAATAATTGTAGACAATCTCTGCAATAGTAAGAAAGTCGCAATCGAAAGATTGGAAAAAATCACAAATAAAAAAATAAAGTTTTACCAATACGATTTGTGCGATATAGAAAAGTTGAGAGAAGTATTCAAAGCGGAAAAAATAGATGCTTGCATACACTTTGCAGGTCTTAAAGCAGTAGGAGAATCCTGCCAAAAACCGCTTGAATATTATCAAAATAATTTGATAAGCACACTCAATCTCATACAGGTAATGAGAGAATTCAATTGTAAAAACCTCGTATTTTCCTCATCTGCCACCGTTTACGGTCAACCCAAGAGCGTTCCTATCTCGGAAGATTTCCCTCTTGCCACCACCAATCCTTACGGAACGACCAAGCTGTATATAGAAGGTATTCTTAAAGACATATACAAAGCCGACAATTCGTTCAACATTGCTCTCTTGAGATATTTTAATCCAATCGGGGCGCACAAGAGCGGACTCATCGGCGAAGATCCCAACGGAATCCCCAACAACCTTATGCCGTTCATAACTCAAGTTGCCATTGGCAAGTTGCAAAGACTTAGCGTATTCGGTGACGATTATCCCACGCACGACGGCACCGGCGTGAGAGACTACATCCACGTACTTGACTTGGCTCACGGTCATATCCTGGCGCTCAAAAAACTTATGAGCGGCAGCGGACTGGTAATATACAATCTCGGCACAGGCAAAGGCTATAGCGTATTAGATATGGTTAAAGCCTTTGAAAAAGCAAGCGGCAAGAAAGTCCCTTATGTCATCGCTCCCAGAAGATCGGGTGATATCGCGGAATGCTACGCTTCCACTGCGCTAGCCAAGCAAGAGTTGGGATTTGAGTGCAAATACGATTTAAGCGATATGTGCGAAGACAGTTGGAGATGGCAAAGCCAAAATCCCAACGGCTACGGAGAATGATAAATGAACCGTCCTAAACTAAAGACAAAATCTTTTTCCATTCGTACCCTAAGAGAATGGGGTATTTTGGCAATAGACTTACTGACCGTTACTATATGTTATATGGGCGCGGTCGTACTTTCGCAGGCGTACTTGCCTTCACAGGAAAGCGCTACTCTTTTGCAGATATTGCAAAGCGCTTTTATTTGTCTGCCTATAGTGTTGGTAATATTCTTTTTATCATTTTTGGTATTCAGAGTATTTAAAGTTGTATGGCGCTATGCAAGAGGAAAAGACTATTTGCGAATTGTAGGCGCTTGCGTTGTCGCTACGATTCTCTTTGCGCTTTTAGACCAAGTAATAGGACTTATAAAAATTGAAGGTATTGCGCCAAAAGACGACGAAGCAAAGTTCAACCAAGTCATCTATCCCGCTTACATTATGTTGGGCACTTTCTCGACGGCGTTTATAATACTGTTTAGAATACTTTACGAATTTGTATACGCAAGACAAAAAGACAAACTTGAGACTGTCAAGCGTAAGCGTACTATGATAATAGGCGCAGGATATACGGCAAGCGTAATCTTGGAAGAGATATCCAGACAGGACAGCATATACGATCCTATATGTATGATTGACGACGACCCTGACAAACTCGGAAGAATTATCAACGAAATAGAAGTCGTGGGCAACACTCAAGACATCGCTATAATCGTACAAAAATACGCTATAGACGTAATTATTTTTGCTATCCCCTCTTTGGGCGGAGAAGCGCGTCAGCGAATACTCACAGATTGCAATACAACCAAGTGCCAAGTCAAAGTTTTGCCTTTTATGAGCGAAATGATTGACAATGTCAATATTACCAAGCAGATGCGCGACATCAACATCGGCGACTTGCTTGGACGTCAGCAAATCACGTTCGACGACGTAGGCGTAGCAAGTTATATATACGACAAAGTAGTTATGGTCACTGGCGGCGGCGGTTCGATAGGTTCCGAACTGTGTCGGCAGATTGCAAAGTATAAACCAAGACGCATAATAATTGTCGACGTGTATGAAAACTGCGCGTATAACATCCAGCAGGAAATGTTGCGCACGTACGGAAAAGATTACGACTTGCACGTAGAAATCGTATCAATTACCGACTATGACAAGATGGATGAACTATTCAAAGAATTCCGTCCCCAAATCATTTTCCACGCAGCGGCTCACAAGCACGTACCTTTGATGGAAACAGTACCGGAAGAAGCCGTCAAAAACAATATATTTGGCACATACAATGTAGTATTGCTTGCAGATAAGCACAATGTGCAAAAATTTATTATGATTTCTACCGACAAAGCCGTCAACCCAACCAACGTAATGGGCGCAACGAAACGTTGTTGCGAAGAAATCGTACAAATGATGGCGCAGAAAGGCTCTAAGACCGAGTTTGCAGCAGTGAGATTCGGCAACGTACTCGGCAGCAACGGCTCCGTAATTCCGCTATTTAAAGAACAGATTGAAAACGGCGGTCCGGTGACCGTGACTCACCCCGAAATCATAAGATACTTTATGACGATACCCGAAGCGGTAAGTCTAGTATTGCAAGCAGGCACTTTTGCTCACGGCGGCGAAATATTTGTGCTTGATATGGGCAAACAAGTCAAGATAGTCACGTTGGCGGAAAATCTCATAAGACTTATGGGACACAAGCCCTACTCAGATATTGATATAGTTTTTACAGGACTACGCCCCGGCGAAAAACTGTATGAAGAATTATTGATGGACGAAGAGGGACTTAAGAAGACTGCAAATGAAAAGATTTTTATCGGTCATCAAATGCAAATCGACATTCCTACTTTTACGGCAGAACTTGAGAAAATGCGCGGCATTTGCTTTACCAACAACAAACGCGCCGTCGTCGAACAACTCAAAGTGCTTGTTCCGACCTTCAAACACGACACTGCTTATCTTGAAAAAATCACCCATCAAGCAGAACTTTTCAAGGAAGAAAAACAATCTGAATAATCTTAAAATCGGATATTCCATATAGGTTATCCGATTTTGTTTAATACAAAACCTATGCGCTATTGCATTCGCTGCTTTCGCGCGTCTTAAAATATAATCAATATTTAAAAACTCATATCTGCCGATATTGAAAATACTTTAAAGTTGTGCTATAATATATTGGATACGATTTTGCGTATCGGATATTATTTGCATAAAAGGTGTGTTATGTATAATTTAAAAACTCCTTGGTCTGACAAATCCGACACAACGGCTTACCCAAGACCGCAGTTGAACCGTCAAAGTTATCACTCACTTGACGGACAATGGCAATACAAAATACAAAAAGGCAATCTCGATTGCTCGGTCGAAGGCTTATTCGACGGCGTAATAAAAGTACCCTTTTCACCCGAATGTACGCTGTCGGGCGTCAACAAATTCCTTGCGCCCGACGAAGTACTTATATACCGCCGTAAATTCCCAACGCACGAAAAAGATAAGTTGGCGATATTGCACTTCGGCGCGGTGGACTATGAGTGCAAAGTATTTCTCAACGGCTGTCTAGTGGGCTATCATATCGGCGGATATACGGCGTTTGAATGGGAAGTAAGCCAATATCTACAAGATCAAAATATCCTAGAAGTACGCGTCATAGATCCCTCCGATACGATGCCAATAAGCAGAGGCAAACAAAAGATAGACCACGGCGGAATATGGTATACTCCCACTTCGGGAATATGGCAAAGCGTGTGGATAGAATACGTACCAAATACATATATAAAATCCCTTAAAATCACACCCAATCTCGACGAAAAATTCGTCACTGTCAAAGTCAACGCCAGCGCTCCCTGCGAAGCGCAAATCATCCTCAACGGAAAGACTTATCCTACGCAAAACTCAAGCGTATGCGTGCCCATACCAGAACCGCGCGAGTGGTCTCCCGAAGATCCGTATCTGTATTTCTTTGACGTAGTGTGCGAAGATGACAAAGTACACAGTTATTTTGCTATGCGCAAATTTTCCGTAGGAAAACGAGAAGACGGCAAGCCGTGTTTTATGCTCAACAACAAGCCATATTTTATGAGCGGATTGTTAGATCAAGGCTATTGGTCAGACGGTTTATACACCGCGCCAAGCGACGAAGCGTTGATATACGATATCAAACTTGCCAAAGAATGCGGATTTAATACCCTGCGTAAGCATATAAAAATCGAACCTTTGCGTTGGTATTATCACTGCGACAGACTGGGTATGATAGTGTGGCAAGACTTTGTCAACGGCGGCGGAAATTACAACAAAATGGCAATACTGGCGCTGCCTAATATTGGAATCAACGTAAAAGACAGCAACTACTCATTTTATGCTCGCAAAGACAAAGTCGGCAGGGACCTATATTACAAAGAGATGTCGGAAGTCGTAGATCAACTTTTCAACTGCCCGAGCATTGCCCTTTGGACGCCTTTCAACGAAGGCTGGGGACAATTCGATTCCCTGAAAGTATGCGAATATCTCAAGAGCCTTGACAACACTCGTCTGATAGACCACGCAAGCGGTTGGAGCGACCAAGGCGGAGATATAAGAAGTATACACAAATACTTCGTCAAATTCAAGATGCCGCGCAGAGAAAAACGCCCCGTGTCATTGAGCGAATACGGTGGATACGCTATGAAAGTCGACGGACATACCTTTGTCGACAAAGCGTTTGGATATGCAACGTACGACGACCAAAAGTCGCTTGACGAAGCGCTGAAAAATCTTTGGAAAAACGAAATCATTCCCGCAAAAGAACAGGGGCTGTGCGCCGCTATATATACGCAAATGGGCGACGTTCAGAGCGAAGTCAACGGCATAGTCACTTACGACCGCCAAATAGTAAAAGTCGACGTCAAGGCGCTCAAAGCCCTCAACGACGAATTAGTTGGCAAATAGATATTCTCTTTACTAAAGTCGGCAGTGCGCGTCTTGCTCATCTACAAACTTTATTCTGCCCTTTACAGATCTGCCGACGGCAAACGTAAGGGGCATATAAAATGCCGACATTCTTCCCCACTTGATAGATTCTATCTTGCCGTAAGAATTTATACACACGCCGCTGTCGATAAACTTGCAAAGCACGTATTTGCCCGACGCGTTGGCAAGAGTTTTTGCGCAAGATATTTTTTCATTATCCGCGCCTGCGGAATTGACGTTAAAAATATATCTACACCCATTAAGCGCGCTTTGCCAAAGAGCGGGATAACAAATATCGCTGTCGACAAATATACAAATCTTACCTCTTGACGTACAATAAGATCTCACCGTAGACGAACCTACATAGCCCTTTTGAGGAGTTACTTCGTCACTCACGCCCAATATTCGTCCGTTGTCAATCACCATAACGCTGTTGAAAATCTTTTTGCCTATCTTGGCTCGCATAGCGACGACAACTATCACTTCCTTATCCCTGCTATACTCTACAATACCTTTAAATACGCTCGTATTGCCGCTCAGTTCTGCAGGCATATCCACGAGTCCTACGACCTCTCTCGTAAACAGCAAAATATCGTTGGGAGAAATCATTGCGCCGTAATCTTCCACTACTTTGTCAAAATCAATATCGGAAAAGCAAAAAATCATACTGCATTTTATGACGGCAGTCTTAAAATGGTGCTTACATATTTAATAATGTCATTTCTGGCGCAGTCAAAAAATCTACATTATTTTAAGCCTCGTTCTCTGTTCTTTCAAAGTTGACGCTATCTCGTCGTATCCGTCACATTGACCATTTAGACAAAACCAAAAGATGCTGTCACTTTTATGACAGCATCTTTGCGTATTTTCCAATCATTCTTCGTCAAAGGAATACGGCGTAACTTGGTATACATAATAGTTGAGCCAATTGTTGAAAAGCAAGTAAGCCGTACTTCTCCAAGATAAATTTATATTATACAGTCCGTCGTCCTCAAAATAATTGACAGGTTTTTGTATATCCAAACCTTTGTCAACGTCGCGCAGGTATTCTTTCTTCAAAGTCGTACGGTCGTATTCGCTGTGTCCCATAAAGAAAAATCTCTTATTGTCCAGGCTTTTTATTATGGCAATGCCGCACTCTTTGCCGCTTGCAAGCACCTTTAAATCGGAGATATTCCTCAACTTATCTTGGTCAATATCGGTATGGCAAGACATTGGAATATACATACTGTCATTCATACCTTTGAGCAACAAATCGTACTTATCTTCCGCTCTCACCTCATAAATTCCAAAGAGTTTAGACTCGCGAGCGCGTTTCGTCACGCCGTAGCGGTGATACAATCCCGCTTGCGCGCCCCAACAGATATGTATTGTCGAAGTCACGTGAGAGTCTGACCAATCCATTATCTCGCTCAACTCTTTCCAGTACGCAACTTCTTCAAAACCCATATGCTCCACCGGCGCTCCGGTGATAATCATACCGTCAAAATGCCTATCCTTGATTTCATCAAAGACCTTATAAAATTTATGCATATGGCTTTGAGGAGTGTTCTTGGAGATATAAGTATCCATATTGACAAGCGTGACTTTGATTTGCAACGACGAATTGCCGAGCAATCGCATAAGTTGCGTCTCCGTATCAATCTTTGTAGGCATAAGATTGACTATTGCAATTTCAATTGGTCTTATATCTTGGCTTACCGCCCTTTCGCTCGGCATAACAAAAATTTTCTCTTTGGTAAGCACGTCAAAAGCCGGTAGATCTTTGGGTATTACTATTGGCATATTAACTCCTTTTGCATACTTGCAAAAATTTTTCCGTTTTTATTTATCGAGGCTGTCCAACGCCTGTTTTATGTCTGCAATCAAATCGTCGACGTTTTCTATTCCCACAGAAAGACGTATGAGTTCGGGAGATACTCCTGCGCTCGCAAGTTCTTGATCGTTCATTTGACGATGCGTAGCGCTTGCCGGATGCAAACAACAACTGCGCGCGTCTGCAACGTGCGTCTCTATAGCGATAACCTTGAGATGTTTCATCACCTCTTCAGCGGTCTTTCTTCCACCTTTGACGCCAAAACTCAACACTCCGCAAGAGCCATTAGGCAAATATTTCTTTGCGAGTTCGTATCCCTTATCTCCCTCAAGATTTGGATACGTGACCCACTCGACATTCTTGTGACTTTGCAAAAACTTCGCCATTTTCAAAGCGTTGGAGCAATGTCTCTCCACTCTCACGGCAAGGCTCTCAAGTCCGAGATTGAGTATGTAAGCATTTTGAGGAGACTGAATAGATCCAAAGTCTCTCATAAGTTGAGCGGTGGCTTTGGTAATAAACGCTCCGCCAAGCCCAAATCTCTCCGTATATGTAACTCCGTGATAACTCTCGTCCGGAGTACACAGCCCCGGAAATTTATCGGGATACTTAGTCCAATCGAATTTACCGCTGTCGACGATTGCTCCGCCTACGCCCGCGCCGTGTCCGTCCATATACTTTGTCGTAGAGTGCGTGACAATGTCTGCGCCCCATTCAAACGGTCTGCAATTTATCGGCGTGGCAAAAGTGTTGTCCACGACGAGCGGCACGCCGTGCGCGTGCGCCGCCTTTGCAAATCTCTCTATATCGAAGACTACGATTGCAGGATTTGCAATTGTCTCGCCGAATACCGCCTTAGTATTAGGTCTAAAAGCCTTCCGAAGTTCTTCGTCAGTACAGTCGGGCTTCACGAACGTAAATTCAATACCCATTCTTTTCATAGTAACGGCAAAAAGATTGTACGTTCCGCCGTATATCGTCGACGACGCAACAACGTGGTCGCCGCAACCTGCGATATTGAATATTGCATAAAAGTTGGCGGCTTGTCCGGAAGAAGTCAACATTGCCGCGCTTCCGCCCTCGAGTTCACATATCTTTTGCGCAACGTAATCGTTGGTTGGATTTTGAAGACGGGTATAAAAATATCCGCTTTCCTCAAGGTCAAACAACTTTGCCATTGCCTCGCTTGTGTCGTACTTAAATGTAGTGCTTTGAATTATCGGCACCTGTCTTGGTTCTCCGTTGCCGGGTCTATATCCACCCTGTACGCATATTGTCTCAATTTTGCTCATATTGCAACTCCTCTTTTATCTTATACTTTTATCGTTTAACGCTATTGTCACCTCGACCGTGGTGGAGAGGTCTATATCCGTTTATCTATACTCTTTGACGGCTCTGTCAATCTGTCTTTTCGCCTCTCTGTCTGCGATAGACTTGCGCTTATCGTGCAACTCCTTGCCTTTTGCCAATCCCACTTCCACCTTGACAAGTCCCTGTCGGAAATATATCTTGGTAGGCACGATAGTATACGACTTTTGCGTAACTGCGCCGCGCAGTTTGTCTATCTCTTTTTTGTGCAAAAGCAATTTGCGAGGACGTTTGGCGTCCACATTGAAATAACTGCCCTTCTCATAAGGCTTGATATGCGCATTCATCAAGAAGATTTCTCCGCCCTTGACAATGCAAAAACTGTCCTTGAGATTGACCTGCCCCGCCCTTATCGACTTGACTTCGCAACCGACCAAAGCAATACCTGCCTCATAAGTATCTTCTATGAAGTAATCGAAATAGGCTTTTTTATTGTTGTCGATTATCTTTATTCCGTCAGCCATAGCATTCTCCTTTTGCTATTATATCATATAATGATTAAATTGTTTATTATTTTTATATATTTTGCACTTTCCATTATCCCAACGTATTTCATATAATATTTGGTAAATCATTAAAATACTCTCTCGCTAAAATAGCGTATTTTGATAATATTTTATTGACGGTAGAGCGACAACGAACTTGTGCACGCACGCAAAACCGCTCGCTAACAAATGTCGCAAGGCGGATTTAAGACAATAAAAAATCGCCTTTGACTATATATTTAAGGTCTCAGGCGATAACTTTGTCTTTTTAGATGCGACTTATTTTTGAATATACGTTATGAAGAAGAAAATCGCAAGCACTGCCAAAACGACTGCAAACACAACAGTCAACTTCTTTAATATACTCTCTTTTGATTTCGCCTTATTCTTTTTGGAATAAGAGTCCGTCTCCTGACCGCCGAGGACACCGATATTTTCATTTTGCGGCTTTTGCATCATTACGACAACCACTTCGGCAATTCCCAATACGAGACACAATGCCATTATAAACGGTCTAAGCCAACTTGTTATATTAGGTTGGAAGATAGCCTCTCCCAGCAACATTATATAGTTCATTTTTTACCTCCGTCGATATGACTGCCATATTATAATAGCATATCAATTTAAAAAACACAACGATTTTTAACAAAAATTTCTCACACAAAAATTACGCGCTTCATAGTATGAAATATAAATGTAACATACGCAATGCCGCTCTTGGCAAATTGCGATTCTTTAAACAACAAGGAGATACATAAATGAACGGTAAATATGCAGTAGACACCCCATATCCGCCGGTGCGAGGCACGTGTACGCACTGCGAAATAAAAATGCTTATGGATCTATATTCCGGACGTACCGGCGAACTGACATCCACCACTCAATATCTTTACGAACATTACGTGATTGACGGAATTGACGAAGACATTGCAAAATGCGTGTTGGGAATTGCCAAAGTCGAGATGATACACCACGCTTTGCTTGGCGAAGCAATAGTAAAGATGGGCGGAGATCCGATTATGGGCGGCAGCACTTGCTTCTGGTCCGGCTCTAATCTAAAATACACACAAAATCCTATTTGCTTTTTGCAAAACTCTCTCGCGTCCGAACAACTTGCGGTAAGCAATTACAGACGCGCCGCCGCCTGCATAAACAACGCTTCGCTTAGCGAACTTTGTCTGCGTATCGCTCAAGACGAAGAATTACATATAGAGATACTTGACGAATTACTGGAAAAACTCAATAGTTGATATAATATTCCACGCGTAATTACGTTTTGTCAGTATGCGTATTCTTGAGACGCTGTTGCCTAAGCCATATTCCCATCATACACCTTTGCGGCAATATTTTGGCAACTAAATGCGACATCTTGGTATAAAGTCCGTATACCGATATATCCTTTGCCTTCTTCGCGTCTTTGACAGCCTTTTTGGCAACGACGTCTGGGTAGACGATATGGGGAAATACTCTCGTCCCTTTTTCGCCTTTGACGATTGCTCTTTCAATAAGCCTCGTCTGCATCCAACCGGGACACACCGCCGTCGCGACAATGCCCTTGCTCTTCAATTCCACATTGAGCGCTCTCGTATAATTGCGAACGAACGCTTTTGTAGAACTGTATATATTCTGATACGGCAAGGGCTGAAAAGCCGCCTGCGAAGCCATATTGACTATATGTCCGCCTTTTTCCATATACGGCAGGCATATGAGTCCCATTGCTACGAGAACGCCTATATTGAGATCTATCATATTTACAGACGTTTCTCTATCTATTCCGCCATAGTCGCAAAACTTTGCGAATCCGGCGCAGTTGACAAGCCATCTGACATTGACGTTTTCGCTGACAATAAGCGCCTCGAGAATGTCTAGATTTTTTTGCTCTGTTAAATCCATAGCAAATATTCTCACTCGACCTTTGTCGGCGTCTTTTGCTTCTTTTAGCCTCTCTTCATTGCGTCCGATAGCCCACAATTCGTCAAGCCCCTGCTCTTTTAAAAGCATTTTCAGAAATTCGTTGCCTATTCCGCTGCTTGCGCCGGTAATTACCGCTATATTCTTTTTGTCCATAAATCACCTTTTTGTTTTTCTCTCACAATTATTGCCATATTACAAAAACCTTATTCTTGACAGCGCATTTGCATTATGATAAAGTTACATTCAATTCAACAAACCAAAAGGCTGATTAAAAGCGTATAAACCAACAAAAAGACTGCCTTATCAAAAGACAGTCTATCTTAACTCATTTCTGTTTACTCCGCTCAAAGCGACAAAATGCAAATGTCATTTTGCCGAATCTATATCATACTCTCTATAGCGCTTTGCAACTTCATATTGCGCTCAACGCTCTTTTGTTTGGTCTCGGCTTTTGTCGACACATAAATCTTGAGTTTCGGCTCGGTACCGCTTGGGCGTATGCAAAGCCATTCGTCGTCACCAAACTCATACTTAATTACGTTGGCAGACGGCAAGTCCGACGTCTCGATTCTCCCATCTTCAAAGTATTTGACCATACCCGCTTCCAAGTCGAGTTTGCTTATCATAGGCACACCGGCGACCTCGCTCAAGTCTGTATCTTTGAATTTCTTCATAATAGCCACCATCTTTTCCATTCCGTCCAATCCCTTAAAAGCAATAGACTTGCTGCTCTCGACAAAATATCCAAACCTATCAAACAACGAGTTGAGTTTGTCAAAAAGCGAAATATTTTTGTAAGTATAATAGCAAGCCATCTCTGCAAAAAGCATACTTGCGACGACAGCGTCCTTATCTCTCGCGTGGGTGCCTGACAAATAGCCGTAACTCTCTTCATATCCAAACATAAAAGTATGTTTGCCGTTTTGCTCCCATTCTTTTATTTTTTCGCCGATAAACTTAAAGCCCGTCAGCACATCATAGACCGTCGCGCCGTAACTCTTGGCAATCTTATCTGCAAGACGCGTAGTAACTATCGTCTTTACGACAGCGCTGTTCTTAGGCAAAGTACCCATCTCTTTGTGACGGTTAAGAATATAGTCCATAAGCATTGCGCCTATCTGATTGCCGTTGAGGAGCATAAACTCGCCCTTGTCGTCTCTTATCGCAATGCCCATTCTGTCGCAGTCCGGGTCTGTGCCTATGACTATATCGCTTCCCAACTTATTTGCAAGATTGATACCCATCTTGAGCGCGTCTGGCTGTTCGGGATTGGGCATAACGACGGTAGAAAACTCCGTATCGGGATATTTCTGCTCTTCTACTACCGACACGTTTATACCCATCCTTGCAAGCATAGTCGTCACTGGCACATATCCCGAGCCGTGTATCGGCGAATAGACTATCTTGATATCTTTGCCTACTTTCTCTACAGCCTCTTTAGACAGAGACAACTTGGAGATCGTGTCGTAATACTTCTCGTCAAGGCTATTGCCAATAACTGTAATATGCTCGCTCAATGCAAAGTTGTCTTTGCCTTGTATATCTTTGTGACAGGTCGTCTTGACGTCTTCTTGCGCCAATCCGAAATAAGGAGTTTTTTGAATAAATTCGACCACTCCTGCAGTAGCCTCGGGAGACATCTGCGCTCCGTCCTCTCCGTATACTTTATATCCGTTGTACTCCTTTGGATTGTGACTTGCAGTGATCATAATGCCTGCGATACAATTCAATTCTCTCACGGCAAAAGAGCACATAGGCACGGGGCGTACGTTTTCAAACAACGACACCTTGATTCCGTTTGCGCCCAAAATTCTTGCCGACGTCAATGCAAATTCAAAAGACATACGCCTCGTGTCGTAAGAAATAACAACGCCTCTTTCCGCTTCGGCGCCGCCAAGCGAATTTATGTAATCGCTCAAGCCCTTGGTTGCCCTTGCGACAGTATATTCGTTCATATTGGAGATACCCATACAAATCGTACCTCTCATTCCCGCCGTACCAAACGCCAACGGCAACGTAAATCTCTCTTTGATTTCTTTTTCGTCGGAAGATATTGCTAAAAGTTCTTGCTTTTGCTCTTGGCTGACGTTGTCCAACCATTCTTTGTAATTGTCTTGATACATATATACCTCTTATTTGCCGTCTTATCGGCTTTTATATTTGCAACTTTAATTGCGCTACTGTCACACCCCTTACAAAACGCATCTGCTCGCTTGATGAGCCTTCGCTACGCTAATTACCGGCGCTGGCGAGAAATCTAATGCATTTTGTAGTCACAATATTTAATGTCTCTCTACCGAAACGAAGAAAACAATTTGTCATTTCGAGCGAAGCAAAGCGTTGTGGAGAAATCTCATCGGTAATTAAAAACGCCTTAATCTCTGTCTTCGTCAAAATATGTAGCCATAATGTCCGCGATATGTACGAGCGTAGCAAATGGGAACTGCGAAAAGGCTTTGCTTATAGAGAAGTCTCCGCCTACAACGCGCTTGTCAAAGCCGCCCATATGCCAATTGATAGCCATTGCCTCTTCTCTTGTGAGACGCATAAAACCGCTTATCATATACACCGACTTTTCGCCGTGTCCGTACGGCAATTTTTCGTCGACGGTATAATAAGGAACTTGCTCCCAAGTACCGAATTCATTCTTGACGTTGCGAAGCGAAACCTTGTAATAATATACTTTACACAGATCGTGCAGAAGCGTAGAAATGGCAATACTTTCCGCAGACACGTTTTTAAAAAGCGAATTTTCTTTCTTATTTTCATTTTCAATCAGTTCGACGGCTCTATCGTAAACGTTGAGAGAGTGATCGCACAGACCTCCCAATATCGCATTATGGAATTTAGAACTTGCGGGCGCAACAAAAAAATCACTGTCGCACAGCCATTTAAGAAGTTTGTCACTGCCCTCTCGTTTGATGTTTTCTTCGTAAATCTGCAAAAATCTTGCCTTGTTGAGTTCTACGTCTACCATAATTACCTCGCAAAAATCACTATGCTTTAATTATATGTTTTTAAACACTGAATGTCAACCAAGCGAGAATACAAACGTATTAGACAATAAAATATAATTGAAATCTTCGTCCGCGTTACTTTACGCACAGAGCGACGCTTTTGAATTGAGGGTTAAGCCAATCGGCGCAAAAAATCAAAATCAGTAAAATATTCTTTTGACGGAACTTCGGGCGTATCGTCTTTAGCGGGCTTTTTGCGAGTGATTTTGCCTTGCACTGGCAGGTAGTTATCTTTTCTCAATTCTTTTTGGAAAATGACTTTGCCGTCCCGCACGTACTCAATTATTGCTCTCGACTTATAGCCCACGTTACTCTTTTTAGTCACAACGTATTCGCCGTCACTATCTTGCTTGATTTCTCCCGACAACTCTTCCGACCATTCTATAATCGGCTCGGGTGGTTGCAAAACTTCGGTTATCTCGCTGCGCAAATTTATTTTATACGGCAGCGGATGTCCATAGACGTCAAAATATACTTTTTTGTCCTTTGTATATCCGTTGACAATCACGTCGTAATTGCTGTCGTTGAGCAATACCAAATCTATAAACTCGCTTACGGTGGCGTCTTGCGAAAGTCCGCAATAAGAAGACGGCAAGGAGTGCGACTGAACAGATTGAGCAGTTAAGCCCGCTCTTATCCAAGCATTATACAACGTGGTGGATACTTGACATACTCCGCCTCCAACTCCCTCGGTGTATTCGCCGTTGAGAATTACTTTTGCGTTCTTATATCCCCTCTCTTCGCTCCTCAAGCCTACCACGGTATTGAAAGACAATGTTTCCCCTTTCTTTACGACAAGCCAGCAGAAATTGCTGCTTGCCAACGCCACGTTGTGAGCGCGTTCTTCCTTAGATGTGGAATAATCGGTTTTAAATGAACTTACAAGTTGCATTTTTGGCGAAAAGCCGTAGGAATTTGGACTGCACATTGCAGCATTTGCCTGCATTTTTTGCCCTGCGTATATCAATACTCCGCCGATTGTAATTAAAATTAAAGCGGCGCAAATAAAAATTAAAAATATGCAGATATATATTTTCTTACGACTTTTCACACTAATATTCTGTGAACAAGCAATAATAATATTCTGCATAATTTTGGTAAACATTTATCGCCTCGACCGCAGTCGAGAGGTCTATATCATTTTGTCATCTCAACCTACTAATTCATTCTCCCGTTTGCAAATCTTTAATTTTATCAAACAACTCGCTTGGCGAATGTACGATACTCTTTGCTCCCGCCTCAACAAGTTGAGCGCGAGTTCTAAATCCCCAATCTACCGCAATCAATGTCATACCGCAGTTAAACGCAAACTCACAGTCTACTTCGCTGTCTCCCACGTATATTATACCGTCGCCGGAAAGTCCGTTCTCCTTGCAAGCAATGTCAAACAAATCTCTGTTGGGTTTTGCGAGAATATCGTCGCGGGAGCCGTACGCCGCGTCGAATAAATCTCCGAAAAAACTCTTTGCCAAGTCCTTGGTTGCGCCGTCGTATTTATTGGAAATCAACGCGAGTTTGTAGCCGTCGGCTTTGAGCATTTGCAACGTATCGACAATCCCATCAAACGGCTTCGTTGCGTCGGCTTTGTGAGCGTCGTAATAATCCTTGAAAATCTCTCTGCACTTCTCCAACTCGACTTCATCTTTGCAATTCATAAGGTCACGCAGCAAGTTGCGTATTCCGTGACCTATTGCCGATCGCACCGTCTCCGCGCTCTGTTTGGGATAACCCAACTTAGCAAGCGCGTGATTTGCCGACTTGACAAGATCGGGAAGAGTGTCAAGCACCGTGCCGTCTAAATCAAAAAAAACCGTCTTTTGCATAAATCCTCAAAATATTTTTCTATATTTTATATTGCCGCGACTATTTTGTCATCTCAACCATAGCGGAGATATCTCAATCCGTTACACATTGATTATCAACAATATGTATCCTTCTTTGACCTCTATATCGCATTCGCCGTCCAACAACTCGTTGCTCACGCCGATAGGAAAAGTATTTGTCAAAGTTGCGTCACTCAAAGGGTATTTCCCATTTTTGATATACACTCCCCTTGCCGTATCAAAAGCAAAGAGCGAAAAGGTCTGACCTTTTCTTCCGCAAATAGTCCTTTTACCCATCAAAACTTGCGCCGTACAATCCTTGCCTATCAAAGTTACTTTTAAGCCTTTTTTAGCAAACTCATAAGCGCATTGCAGATTTGCAAGCGTATGATCCAGTCTGCCGCCCAACGCTCCATACACCTCAAATTCGTCGCAGCCTCTTTTGCGCGCCTCGTCAAAGGCGAGATACATATCGGTATAATCCTTAATAGGATCGTGTCGCAGCGTAGCAATTCCCTCGGGAATGTACCCAAGGGAATCAAAATCTCCTACTGCCAAGTCCACTCGGCATAAATCTTTGATATGAGCATAACCTCCGTCTACGGCAATTACGAAGTCTTGCTCTGCGACGCAAAATTGTTCAGAACAGAATTCGCCGTTGCCCACAAACACGCATTTCATATATTACTCTTGCTCGCTGCTATTTGCGCCTTCGCTCTTAGGAGGGCAAACCTGTCTGAACATATTCTCAAGGTCTTTTTTGTTCATAAACTTTGGCACAGGATAAAGCGGATGCGCTTCGGCATATGCTCTGTCGACCATTGTGGGCAGGTCTTTTTCTTCCACTACGTTCTCAATCTTTTCGGGAATATCCATAGCCTTATTCATATCTTTGATTGCCTGAATAAACTTCTTTGCCTTAACTTCTGCGCTGTCGCCGTCAATCCCGACGATATCTGCGAGTTTTGCAAGTTTTTTATAGATACTGCTGCCAAACCAATCTAGTATATGCGGAAGTATCACGGAATTTGCAAGACCGTGCGGGGTGTGATAAAAACCGCCCATCGTATGCGCCATTGCGTGAACGTAACCTACGTACGCTCTCGTAAACGCAGCGCCTGCATAAAAAGCGCCTTTTAGCATACTTTCTCTCGCCTCTAAGTTTTGACCGTCGTTGTAAGCCGTGACGAGGTTGTCAAAAATAAGTTTGACTGCCTTCTCCGCGTCCGCCTTAGTCTGCCTAGTGTTGCCCTTTCCGATATAAGCCTCGACAGCGTGCGTCAACGCGTCCATACCGGTCGTCGACGTGATATGTTTAGGAAGTCCGGTCGTCAAAGTGGCGTCGAGCAAAGCATATTCCGGAATAAGCGCGTGATCGTTGATGGCGTATTTCTCGTGCGTTTGAGAATTGGTAATTACCGCCGCCAATGTAGTTTCGCTTCCGGTACCTGCCGTCGTAGGTATTGCGACGAGCGTAGGAAGTTTTTTGCCGACTTTGAGTATTCCTTTCATTTGCGGAATCTGCTTGTTTGGCTTTGCCACTCTTGCGCCCACTGCTTTTGCGCAGTCCATAGACGAACCGCCGCCGAGCGCAATGATGCACTGACACTTCTCGTCTTTATATTTTTGTAAAGCCTGCTCAACAATATCTATCGTAGGATTGGGACATACTTCGCTGAAAAGCGCGCAATGCAACCCGACATTCTCGCAACCGTCGAGAATTGGCTTAGGCATACCCAACTTCATAAGCATAGGGTCTGTGACGAGCAGAACGCTGTCAAACCCCTTGTCTTTGATAAACTTAGGCAAATCGGCAATACCGCCTTCTAAATTAAGAAGTTGAGGCTGACGCCATTTTAAAAACGGCGAAACGATATATATCGTCTTTTGATAAGTTCTGTACCAGGCTTTTTGGAAAATATTCATAAAATGCTCCTTGAATTGCTTTACGCAAAATCTATATTTAAATTATACGTCTTAGCAGCACAAAAAGTCAAACGATATGCCTATAATCAAAAGTTCGCCCTATGCTTTTTTATAAATTTTCAAATTTATTTTTACAAATTCAGTTAAAATTCAGCGCCGCAATCAAAAATGATAGTGAACCAAATTATAAAGGAGGCAAATTATGAAAAAATCAAAACTGACGCTACTGTGCATTCTGCTTATTATGGCAATTACTTTTGCAAGCGTATTCCTTGTAAGTTGTAACGACGACAACGACAATGACAACGATTCCGCTAAACAAGAAGCAGTGATTACCGCAGGTCTAATACAACAATTTAAGTATGACGGCAATGTGCACAACGTACAGGCAAAACTTAACCACGACGAGGCGACCTTGACTTATTCGCCCCAACAAGGTTATTCGGAAATTGGCAATTACAACATTACAATTTCTGCGCCGGAAACAAAAAATTACAAGGCTACGACGCTCACAGTCTTACTTAAAATAGTAAGTGACGAGGAGAAGCCCGTCGACTCTGTTATGACTCGCTGGCAAGACTTGTTAAGCGACGTAAAGGAAGTCTTCTCCGTCGACAAAGGCGACGTCAAAGTCAATATCAAATCCGAAGCAAATATGACGCCCAATAAAGGCGACGTAAGCAAATTCCAATTCGACGCCGTGGGCAATCTCGACTTGGCAAACGTTGCTAACAATAAGACGAATTTCCACTTGAATTTCTCTGTCAACGACAGTCAATACGGCTTATATATCCAAAACGGCGGCACATATCTCAAACTTAATGACGATATTTTCTTCTTAAATAACGCCGACATTATGTCACTGTTGACTCAAAATTCCTCAACGACGGATCCTGAAGACAACAACTCTGCTTTGATAAACGCAATAATCGATATTTTGCCGTTGGCGCTCTTCTCAAATTTAGACGATATATCCAACACTGACGGCGTATGGAGCATATCTATGGATTTATCGAGTATATGGTCCAAAGTTAAATTGTTAGTATTACCTATAATAGCAAAAGACGTCTTGAGCCAAGAAAATATCGAATTTTTGGACAATTTTATCAACGCAAACCAAATTACATTTAAAATGGAACTTGATTTCAACAATTTGAATTCCTTAACTGCTAATGCCCAACTTAATATCTCTACATACGGCGCTTTCAAAGCCAACGTTACTGCAATGGAAATTGCAAATGGGGCTTTTGACAACGTAGAAGGCGCTCTTACGCAGTCTCAAATGGAGAACGCAAAGGCAATCAACGCCGCTAACGCGCAGATACAAGGCACAATTGCGCTTGTAAACAAAAGCGGAGAAACTTATGAGCATCTCAATTGGAAATTAGTTGCGGATATAGATCCTTTTGCATTGGCGGAAGCAATCAAAGAAGCGTCTGCCGGTCAGGACACTATGAGTTGGCTCAACAACGAAAGCGTACGTAATATGAAAGTGTATTTCTCTTTGTATCACGAGCACCAGCCCGATAACGGAGCGATATGCGCGGACGTTATGTGCCCCACAAGAGCAGGCGGAACGGAAGATACAACTATTCTTGACGTCGCATTCGACCCTCAAAACTTCGGCGACAGCAAACTTTATCTTGCAGCCAATTTGAGCAGAATATTCTCGGAAAAATCTTTTACTAGCACTCTGCAATATCTCAACAGCCTTATCAATAGTATGGCAGGCTCAAAATTGACCGGACTTCTCAACGAAAATTTCTTTACGGCAATAGATTTGACAAAGACCGTAGCCGGTAACGACGACTCCGAAGAACCGGATGATTCAGACGACGACAGCAAGTTGGACGTCAAAGCCCTTATCAATCCTATAGTTGATTTATTAACAAAGGGAATTGTAATTCAAAACAACGCAATTACTCTCGATATGGAACAAACTTACGCTTTACTTGACAGCATATTGGATTTAAATACTTTGATAAATATAAATCTCGAAAATATGATCAAAATCAATGCGTCCAACATAAAAAATGCATTATTCAAAGGAATTCTCTCTCCTGACGACGAAAGCGAATCGGAAAAAGCATTCAACTCCATATCTTTGGGCATAACCTCGATTGAATACGGCAACGCCGAGAGTTTTGACTGCAAAAATGCAATTACACACGACCCAATCGACACGTCGAAGAAGCGTACTTTCGGAGGAAGCAAGCCGCTTTCGCTGGACAATGCCAACGCAAAGACCACCGGCAGAGTCTTCAACACCAAACAAACATACGACGACTATACGGCAGCAGGCGGCATACACGTCACTTTGGAAGAACTCAACGCAGACGTCGTAGGAAAACTTATCGAATATACTTATACGGCAATGGACGGTCAAACCTACAACGCATATACTCAAATCATTGCTTACGAAGGTCTTGACACGACAAAACTCAACGTTGAGCAGACAATCAAAGCAATCGTATTGCCTCTCGACGGCCAAGGCGGACTGTTCAGCGATCTCTTGTGGTCAATACTCCACTCTCTCGGATCGGGCGGTATCATCGCAAACTTCTTGCCAAGCAACATAACCATACCTTTCAGAGCCGACGTGATAGATATGCAGATTACGTTGACCGAAGTGGAAAACGCAGAGTTTAATCTCAATACCCCGCTCGAAAACGAATTTTTGCTCACTCCATACGAATACGACAATACGGCAAAGTTGGATATGAGCAAATACCTCGGCGGAACTATTGATCTTGTATATACCGACGGTTTTAAGCGTACTATTACGGCAAATTGTTCCAATAATTTAGTAAGCGACAAATTCCTCGTCAACGACGGCAACGAATACACTATCACATTGAGCCACTACTCTATGCCTGACATCAAGAAAGACTTCAAAGTTCAAGCCAAAACTCCAGAAAATCCTTCTTTGATCATCAACAACGACGGAAAAATAACCGTGTTGACTTACGGCGTTACGCAAGACGTCACACTTGAAGTAGTAGTAAAAGCAAGTTCTTCGTCCTCAGCAAAAGAAATACCGTCGACGGATTATATAATAACTATTGGCGGCAAATCGCTTGACGAAATTGTTATCAATTCCGACGAAGTAAAGTTTTTTGAAATTGCAAATAATTCCGACGACGTGAAGATCAGCTTCAAGAAAAGCGTAGCTAAGATGACGTCTGCTACTGCATACTTCTCATTGAAATACAGCGACGGGACGACAAGCGCTGCGACAAAATATACCAAGTACTTCAGCAAAGTTGCGCAAGAGGCAATTTGGGCAAGTATGAGCGGCATCAGCGACCTTGGCGCAAATCTCAACGGAAAACTCACCTACACGTATTGGAAAGATAGCGACGACGATTTCGCAGACGCAAGATTGCTCTCTTTGCTCTTTGAAGACGGCAAGTACTATATGGTTGACGACGCCGAGAATCCTACGGTCAAAGTCGAAGTAAATCTTACGGCTTACGACAAAAACGACAAGTCAAAGACGAACATATTGGTAAACGGCGTTATTCCGTTTGAAAAACTCCAAGAGTTGTCTTACGACTCGGCTAAGAAAACAAGCAAAACCGTATCTATCAACATCAGCGCAACCTTCACCGTAGAAGGAAATAGTGTGACCAAAGAAAAGACTTCTCAAAGTCTCACTGCGGCTTACAACCTCACCACCGGCTCTTACGTATCAAAAATCGAAACTGAAAAAACCTTTGACGATTTGATGAAATTCGTAGTGTTAACTCAAAACGGCGAATCTCACGATATGCGCCTTGCATACAAAAACGGCAAGTACGTATTCGCTGATACGTTCGACGGTGCAAAACTTGACGATATTCAAGTAGAAATAGTAGCAAATATTGCAATCAACTCGTCTACGTTAGGAGAAGAAATAACCTTGACTGACGGAAAGTTGGGCGCAGATCAAAGCGGCAACAAAGTGACGCTGAGTGTCAAGTTTACTTATGACGGACACGAATACTCGTCAGCCGTACTTAACAACAAAACAGTAGCATAAATCTTCGCAATGGGGAATAGTTTAAATGCATTTCCCTCCCTATTCCCCTTGCAGCAATTCCCACAAAAAACGGCGCGGTCTCAAGACTGCGTCGTTTTATTTCAAAAACAATCAGATTAAATTATTCAAAAGTTTTTTCTACGATTATTTCCTGCTCGCAATACGAGGCGCCCATTTTAATACGCACTTTGTAATATCCGCTCTTAAGGAACAGTATTCTTGTTCTCACTGCAATTGCCTCATAAAGCGTGGGAGGAAGGTCTATGGCAAAACTATTGTCGACGATATTGTTGTCAACGCGTATCTCCGATATATTAAAATACTGCTCTTCTTCTGTGGGCTCTTGATAAAGTAGCGTTCCTGAAGAACTGATATATCCTCTCAGCACCTGGATTGAAATCGTAGTAGACACTCCCCACTCTCCGTGATAAGTATTGGAGATGCCAGCCGAAAAAGCGTAGGTATAGCCCTCAAAATAATGTGAATTTACGTTTGTGGTATTCTCGATCTTATACTTGCTCTCGTCTCTTTTTTCCGACTTGGGCAAAATATAAAGCGGTATTGACTTTTCGAGATCTGCATAAAAGAACGTCAACGTGTATCTGCCTATTTTGTTTATTATAATACTCTTTGTAGAAGAAGTTGGATTGACGTAAAAATATTCGTTGTCCTCGTCTATCGAATATCCGTTTATCTTCAAATAATCGACCGTCAAAGTCAATTCGACGACGCTACCGTCTGCAAGAGTAAATTGCAGTATGCCCACGCGCAATTGAGAGGAATAACCGATATCGCTCTGCTCAAGCGAAAGTTCTTGCGCAGAGGTCTTCAATACTATATCCTTCGCGGGCTTTATTCTCACCATTTCGCCGTAATATTTTCCAAAAAGATAAAACTGCAATACGGTATCTTTATTTGCGCCGATATATCTATTGCCGACGTAATCTGTTAACAAAAGTTCATTTGCATTGGCTGCATTTAAATAAATACTTTTACTCTTCCCG
This sequence comes from Clostridia bacterium, assembly GCA_013316135.1. GTDB lineage: Bacteria > Bacillota > Clostridia > Christensenellales > UBA3700 > RACS-045. Next base: position 5,595 of record WSNH01000004.1, on the reverse strand, counting down.
CCTTTATAGTTTATCACTGCGGAAATTTTCTCCGGAGTATCGTCGCCGCTCAATTTTTCGCCTTGCATATATTCCGACTTTTCCAAATGCCCGTAATCTACATCCTCTACATTATCCAACTTAATATAAGTCGCAACGGTTTTGCAAAGCCATCTGCTCCAACTGAATTTTCTCAACGCTTCCCATACTTTGCCGTCGAAATATCCTCGACCGGTGGGAATACAGTAAAGTTCGATTTTTTGCCATCCGCCGTATTGCAAGTCGATGGAAGAATGATCTACGACGTACAGCTGCGCTTCAAATTGTTCGCCGTAAATATCTTCTGCCCGAGCGTAAACGTAAGAGCCTGCAATCCGCTCTGTTTCGTCGGCGCTGATAGGAATATCGGCCCCATAAAGCGCGCCGTCGACATATATTTCGTCATGAAGAGTGACGACATCGTAAGTATTGTCTCCTTCGACAGCCTTTTGACTTTGACACAAATAATTCAATGCGGGCGGTCTGCTTATAAAGCCCTTAGTGTATTGTTTAGTGCCTTCCGCGTCATTACCGTACAGGTGTATTGCGCTTCGCTTAATATCGTATGACGAGACGTTTTGCCTATAATAAGTCTGCTCGACCGTCATAGTATCAATTTGATAATTATCGCATCTAAACACGCTCATAAGCGAACTTGCCGCTTCGCTTGACATACCTAAGACTTGCAAAACTTTTTCGATAGGCGCGCTTAGACCGTTGTCTTTATAAATCAACGCCAAAAGTAATTCTTCGCCTATAGTATTCTCCTCTTCTTCTGATCCCTCGATAGACCGTGAGATCTGCCTTATGAGCGTCTCTGCCGATACGACGGTCAACCAATACTCGGGTATCTGCGTATTGAGCAGAGATTCGGAGATATTGAAGAACTGCTTAATGACCCTACTGCCTATCAAAGCGCGCAAACCTACGCTGATATATACGTCGTAATTGCCAAAGTCCTTGGGAGAAAAAGCAACGTCAAAAATCGCGCCTTTCGCAGGGTCGTACTTATCCTTACAGAACGCGCCGCACTGCGAATTACATATATGCGACACTCGCATATGGAAAAAGTTGTCTTCATCGAGTTTTGTCAAATCCCAATCTTCGGAAATCAATTTCAGCAAGTCCAACTTCGCTCTAAATTCATAATCATATTGCATCTCGACGCGGTTTGAAAGTGTGTTTTCAAGTCTGACAACTCCCAACGTAGTGGCTTCAAAAAGTATCTTGTCCTCATATTTTCCGTCATCGGGATAAAATTCGACGATAGATTCGTCTTTTCCATTGGAGATATATATGCGCGACATATCAAATTTGAATTTTTTATTTTTTTCTACGTCTTGCAGCGCAAGTTCTTCGCTACTGATCGAACTCAACTTGCCGTCGGATATATTGATATTGATTTTTCCTTTGAGCGACGGAGTTTTTGAAAGCATATCTTCATAATTCTCTACTTTGGCTAGCGAGAAGAACAACTTTTGCAACAATTCCGGCAACTTTGCAAACGTCTCTCTTGTGATCGCGCTGTCAAGTCCCTTTTTTAAATCAAAATCAAACGTATAGACGCTATGGTCGGCATTTGCCGTAGCGTCGGAAAAAAACACTCTCCCAAACAATATAAAAACTACGCCCATAGTAGAATAATTGATGTCTTCGCCAAAAAGTCCGACTACTTTGGCCAAAGAGTACAAAAGCGGCGCATTGTCATAACGGTTGCGAACATACTGACCGTTATCTTCGTCGTATATTTGCCAATACAACAAATCGCCGTCGTTGTACAACTGCAAATATGTCTGTCTGTCATTACCAACGACTTTTTCTATATTCAACACACCTTGTTGAGAATTTTTGTTTTGAAAATCAAGATTGAGTTTAAGCGCGCATTCGTATTTATCGCCGTTATCAGCGTCTATTATATCTATATTAAAATCGCAAGTAACCGCTTCTTTAGTTTCGACTTTTAAAAATTGAGCGTCGATAGCAGACGCAACGTCGTAAAGATAGTCCCTCCAATCGGTGACCGGAATATTATCCTTGTTAGGCGTACCCTTGCAAGCGCAGACCGATAAGCATACACCTGCCAGCAATAATACCGCAATAGAAATTATCACCCATTTCTTATGCATACTCAACCCCTTTCGGGAAGAAACACCGTCACGATAAGTCCGCTAGGGATATTGGAAGTGGCGTAAATTTTACCGCCGACCTCTTCTACCATACTACGCGCAATTGCAAGCCCAAGACCCGTGCCGGGCTTGCTCGTGTCTTGCTTGACGTTGTCTCCTCTGTAAAATCTCTGGAATATCTTTTCTTCGTCGCCTTCGGCAATACCTACGCCTGTGTCCGCGACGCTTAGGACACAACCGCCGTCGGCGTTCTTCAAAGAGACTTTTATTTTATCTTTGTCATTCGTATACTTGACTGCGTTTTCCAAAAGTATTATAGCAAGTTGCTTGACTTTTTCCCCCTCCATTACGGTATTTGCCGACTGCACGTTGGCAATAAGAGTACGATTGGATTCTCCTATAATTTCTGCGTATACCTCCAGCACGCCCAATATAATTTCGCTCACGTCGGAACTGCTCTTGGGAGTCGACGTAGGCGATGATACGCTGCGCATCAAATCTTGCGACAGCGTGGTAATATGCTGCACTTCTTCAAGAGTATTCTCCACAAGATCGCTTACCTGCAATACCGTAGAATCGGGAGAAGCGAGCATATTTTCCATATTGCCTCTTATGACCGTCAAAGGCGTACGAATTTCGTGCGTCATATCGTGAATAAATTCTTTTTGCTGACGTATTGCATTGACGACCGGCTTGCCCATCAAAAAAGCAAAAGCCGTGTATATTGCAAGCACCAAAATGACCGTAACGGGAACAAACCAAATAAATGCGTCGACATTCTCGTACCTCTCAAGCAAATCTGCCTGCATAAGCAACTTGACGTAGACGCCGTCTCTATATACAAAAGTATAAGTCTTGTATTTATAATTTCCGATTTTTTCGTCGACCGTTGTGTCGAATCTGTCGGGTATAGCGCTGGTATGCGTCTTGAGATACGCCACGGCGGTATAGTCTCCCGCAGTGTTATCGGGTCGGCGAATATATACGACCACGTCGATATTCTCACGATAAAGATACGCGCTCTCATAGTCTTCTTCGACGAGTTCAAACAGCGAACTCTCTCCGCTATCTTTTATCAACTGCGCGTATTGGCTCATAGTCTTTTGCGCAACGTCGTCGCCGCTTGTGCGGATCTGTACTACAATGCCTACGCAAAGCGCTAAAATAACGACGAGCGTAACAAATCCCGCTATCCACGCTCTGTATTGCCAACTCTTGGTGGTGATTAAGGTGTTTTTCATTTAGATTCCCCCGCGAGATTGCGATCTGTCTCACTCCATCTGTAGCCGATTGTCTTGACGGTTTGCAGACATTCGCTCAGACCTATGTTTGACAATATCTTGCGCAATCTATAGATATATACCTCGATTACGCTCTGCACTGTGTCGCTGTAAAATCCGCATACACTGTCAAACAACTGTTGCTTTGTGACGATTATTTCTTTGTTTTTGACGAGCGTTTCAAGCACCTCGTACGCCTTGCCGTTGATAGGCAGCATTTCGCCGTTATACTCGACCATTTTGCTGGTATAGTCTATCGTAAAATCTCCAAATTTATATTTCAAAGCGCCAAAATCCCTGTGATATCGGCGCATAGTCGCCTGCACTCTTGCAAGCAACTCTTCTCTTGAAAAAGGTTTGACCATATAATCGTCCGCGCCTAGATTGAGAAATTCTACTTTCCTCTCCAACATTCCTATTGCAGAGAGAATAATTATCGGCGTGAGTTTGTGACGTCGAACGCCCCTCAACACTTCTTCGCCGTTCATTTTGGGCAACATAATGTCAAGAATCACGATATCGTAATCATTGGTAAGCATCTTATGCAGACCGCTTTCGCCGTCGTATGCGGCTTCGGTTTCGCCTATCGAACTCAACATTCTGCAAAGCATATCCGACAACGCTTTGTCGTCTTCTACTACTAACGCTTTCATATCCTTAATTCATCTCCCTCTCTTACCCTGCGCGCACGCGCCGATGCATTTATATTATAGCATATAGACCGTGATTGTCAATACGGCCGCAAAGAAAGACGTAGGTAGATTTTTCCTTATTTTTATGTCTCCCCTCAATCAATTTTAAAATTATTTCAACCTATTTGATTGCCATCTCGAGCGCAATTGAGAAATCTTGCTTTGTTATTTCGATCCGTTTAAAATCACAAAAACTCCGCTTGCGACAAAAACTTTAACTTTTCTCCGCTTATCGGGTGAACAAATTCAAGTCGGCAGGAATGCAGCGCCTGTCTGTCCAGTATCTTGCCGTTGGGACAAATGATTTTATGGGGATTTGGATTATAAAGTTTGTCGCAACAAAGCGGATAACCCATATATGAAGAATGTACTCTGATTTGATGCGTTCTTCCAGTCCCGAGAACAAACCTTGCGGAAAAATAATCGCTATATTGATCTAATATCTCAAATTTTGTGATTGCCTCGTCTCCGCTCGGGTCGACTTTGCGGCAAATATCCTCGCCGACACGTTTTATCGGCAAATTTATCTCTCCGCTCTTTTCCCCGACATAAATTCCGCTGCAAAGCGCAACATACTCCCTGTATATATGCTTCATCGTCAACGCGCTGTGCGCAAGTTGATTTTTTGCCACAATCATAAGTCCCGACGTATCTCTATCTAATCTGTTGACCGGACGGTATATGAAGTCTCCCCATATATTTGCCAAAGCATTGGCAAGACTTTTGCCGTAATGTCCTCTTACGGGTATTACCGCAATTCCCGCCTGCTTGTCTATCACGGCTATATCTTCGTCTTCATACACTATGTTTACCGCAATATCCGACTTGGGTATCGGCTTGACGCATTCGTCTACGAGATATATACAAAAGCGCTCGCCTTGCGACAGTTCGTCAATCAATCTGATTGGTATTTCGCCGCCGTCGGCAATTCTGCATACCAGCCCCAAAGACTTCCTTAACGCCGTGCATATAGAAGTCGAGATACCTTTGGATTTCAATATATTTTCCGCCTTTCCGTCAAATGCAGCAACGTATTCTATCCGTCTTTTCATAACTTTTCTGTCCACTGATACTTGGCAAGATCGACTGTAAAATCGCTATCGCAAATCACGCCTTCTTTAGCAAGCAACTCCGCTTGAACCTCTCTGCCGCCGAATGCAAACGCAGGCGCCAATTGCCCGAATCTATTGACAACTCTGTGACAGGGAACAACTCCCGGCAATGGATTGGCGTGCAACGCATACCCCACCGCTCTCGACGCTCTTGGCGCATTAAGTAGACTTGCAATCTGTCCATACGTCGCAACTTTGCCCTTGGGAATCGCCTTGACGACTTCGTATACTTCATCAAAAAAACTCATATCTACCTCTTCCACATATTATACAATAATCAATGTCGTAAGTAAAGCGGATATAAATTGACAAGCTCTACTTGATTTTGATATTATAATATAGGAAATAACGGAGAGCAAATGATAGC
>WSNH01000090.1:2450-6200 GCA_013316135.1 Clostridia bacterium | reverse complement strand
ATATTGCATACTTGGATGAAAAAATATTACAAAAATATCCAAAAATCAGAAACGTAGATGAGTACTATGTTTGTAAAGACTAGAGATAAGATTTAGATTCGATTTATTGCAATATACTGGAAAATGACGCATCTAAAGTAATTCACTTATTAGGTGCGTCAATTTTTACTTGGACACACTTTATTGACTTATTAAAGAAATAATGATACAATAACTTTATGTACGGAATCTACGGCGATGTGATCAGCGCGGCGGAAAGAGCCATTGATTGTTTGGACGAAACTGAAGAACTTTTGGAATATCCCGAAGTGCAGGCTGATAAGGCGTATTATCTGTCTGTTTTATCAAAGTACAACAATCTCAAATCTTTAAATGACAAACTTTGCGCTCTCAAATCCGTGCTTGAAGAGGAAAAGACTTGTTACGAATTGCTTTCTGACGCTAATTCTAATGAAGAACGAACGTCTATTTATGAAGAAATTTATTCTTTAAAACGAAAGGCTTCGCAATTGTCTTCGTCACTTGCGGACGCTTTGGGGTGCGCGCATACTCAAGAGCGAGCGTATTGCAGATTTAAATTCAAAGAAGGCTCGTATAAATTGGGAGTGGCGCTGTATGATCTCATCAAGTCCGACTTATTTTCGCGCGGAGCCAAGATAGAGGACGAAAATATTGTGAAAGCAAAGGGCGGATACGTTGAGGAAATATCTTTCGTTGTGGAAGGAGTCGACGTTATCACACGGCTTACGCCTCTTACCGGAGCGCATAAGGTCTATAAGCAGACCGGAAGCGAAGAGTTGTGTTTTGCAGTGACGCCATCTGCGAGTGTAGAAAAGATTGCGGAGAAAGATTTGAAGATTGACGTTTTTCATTCTCAAGGCGCAGGCGGTCAGAACGTCAACAAGGTGGAGACTGCTGTGCGTGTGACGCACTTGCCGAGCGGACTTGTTGTCGTGTGTCAAGACGAGCGGTCGCAACTCAAAAATAAAAAGCGTGCTGTGGAGAATATTCAAAAGCGGTTGAAAGAAATCAACGAGCAGTCGGAAAAAAAGCGTATTGAAGCAGACATATTTGCTCAATATTCTAAAAAGAATACGTCAATATCCTTTGATGCGGAGAGCAACACTATGACGGATACGAGGCTTAAAGCGTTTTTAAAAATACCTTTTCCGCTTACGGACGTACAGTTCGCTCAATACATAAACGGACTTATAGCATTATGATACAACAAATTACGGCAGACATAAGAAAGATAGCGCTCTCTTCAACTCGGTCGGTCTATAAGACTGAGGGATTTATTACGCTTACGCGCAAGATGATTGCTATTGACGCGTTTATATCTCGCATTGCCGAAGGCATATTCAGAGAGAATTTAGCGCTTGCCGACGGTTGTTTTACAGCGCAGACGGATGATGGGCTTTATACTCTTTTCTTTCGCAAAAAGGGCGGGGACAATAGGCTGTCTGACGGAGATATCGTATTTTATAAATTCTTAAGCGCAAACTCTGTCGAGGGCGGAACTGACAGGCGGCTTAGCGAATATCTTTCAACGCGGGCAAAGATTTCGCTTGTTTTGCGCGATACTCGCGACGCTGTCACAGAAGAGGATTTGACAAGGCTTTATCTCGTGTCGGGATCAGACGGTATCGTCAACTTTCCATTTCTCAATTCAACACAACGCAAAATCGTCGAGACCGAGGACGCCAATATGCTCGTGCAAGGCGTTGCAGGAAGCGGCAAGACCAATGTATGCGTTGAAAAAATCGTATATTGCGCCTGTCGAAATTATCGCGGAGCAGTATTGTATACCACTTTTTCACGAGGTCTGTTGAGCGAAACGCGCGAACGTGTGCAATTGTTTTCAAAAAATATCGACGGTTTTATTTCGGCGTATGAAAGCGGCAACGTAATCTTCCTTGACAGAGACCACAAAAAAGCGGTGGAGAACAAACTCGGCATACTCTTTTCAGTAGACGAGGACGGAGAAATAATTTCATCATTAAAGCGCGTCTCGACTTTTTTGAAAGAAAAGGTAGATTATCTTTTGATAGAAGATATCTACGGCAATATGTTTGATATTAAACGCGTGGCAGGCGAAAGCGTATTCCTCAAAGAATATTTAGGATCGGGAAATAATTACCGTCTTTCGGGCGCTTTGGAAAAGATAAAGCATATATCTTCAGAGATAATCTATAAAGAGATATACGGAATGATATTTGGTAAGTACGAACTTGACGAACCTCGCGATATGCTGGAAAGAAAAGAGTATATCGAGGCGAGAAAGGATAGTTTTACTCCGCGCGAGTGCGACGTCATTTATTCAATAGCCGTCGATTACTCCGACTTTTTGAAAAAACGCAGTTATACCGACAACAACCTTATGAGCCGAGAAATCTTGAGCAAAGTTTCGACTCCCAAATACTCCGTGGGCGTAATAGACGAGGTGCAGGATTTCACGCAGGTAAATCTATGCCTTATGAAGAAGTTGTGCCGCAAGTTGTTTTGCGTAGGAGACGCGTTGCAAATGATCAATCCGTCGTATTTCAATTTTGGATATCTCAAGAGACTTATGTACGGTGACATTACAGGAGTAAACCAACTTACGCACAATTACCGCAGTACTCAAAGGATAGAAAAGATTGCCCAAAAACTCGGCGAAATGAATATGCAAAGATTCGGTACGCACAGTTTTGTCCTCAAGGGCGAGAGCGTTGCGTCACCATTGCCGTCAGCGGCTGTGCTGGTCAATGATAAAAGTTTTGTATATTCTCTCGGTGATAAAAGGTTTGAAAATATCACCGTCGTAGTTGCTTCGCAGAAAAAAAAGGAAGAACTCAAAAAGGTGTTGGGTAAAATGGAAATCCTTACGGTTGCGGAAGCAAAGGGCTTGGAACGTAATACCGTAATTCTTGCGGACGTATTGAGCGACAACGCCGATAAATGGCGCTATCTTCACAATATGTCGCTCAATCGAAAGACCGCCGACGAAAATTCGGTATTCAGATATTATTTCAATTTGTTTTACGTAGGTATTTCGCGCGCAAGACAGTATCTTTTCGTCGTCGAGTCAGATTATCCCGAGTCTTTCAATACTTTGTTCAAAGAATGTTTTGAGAAAAAGAACAAGGACGGCGCGCTTGCGTATTTAAAGGATATTGCGGGAAGAATAGAGATAGATGATGACGAATTTGTCGCGCGTATCGAAAAGTTTTGTTCGCTTGAGCAATACGAAAACGCGCGCAATACCGCGGACAGGCTGTCTTCCGACGAAACGCGAAAAAAACAACTCATATATATTTACGTCCACGAGCAATACTTGCGTTACGGCAAGATACGCGACGCAGGCATAGAATACTGGCGGCAGGGTATGGACGCGGAAGCGCGTGAGATGTTTACTCGCTCGGGCGACGAGCAGTTGTTCCCATTGATGGACGCTTGTGCAAAAGGCGGAGGCGCGCTTGATCCTGATATCGTAAGATTTTATACTTTGGTCGAGGATAACGACGTGGCAAAGAAAATAATACTTGACACACTCAATAATGATTGCAGTGAAATAGCGGCAAACTTAAAAGCCGCAAACATTAAATTGAAGAGGAAGAGACAATGAGCGAAAAAATAAGCGAAAATTCTATCAAAGAACTTATAGACAGTTTTGTTGCGTACCGCAACTTGCTTGCGCCTTTGCAGGACAGTTTGCATTCCGTGAGCAAGTCGTATGAAGAGATACGCAATGATCTTGACAATCTCACC
>WSNH01000090.1:0-2440 GCA_013316135.1 Clostridia bacterium | reverse complement strand
CCAAGAGTTTTTCAGGCAATGCGGCAAATCAACTCGAAAAAGTTCACTCAACGATTAACGCGCAGGCTAAGAGCGGACAGGAACTCGGCAGAAGGATTGAAGAATACGCAACTTCAAGCGAGAAGTATGCTCAAGCCGTCAACGATATGTCTTCGCGTTTTTCTGAAGTAGTCAACAGAATAGATTCGCTTAGCAAAATCGAGAAGAGCGCGCAAAGTCAACTTGCGCAGATAGATAATCTTATAACGGAAAAGAAGTCTTCTTACAATCTCAAAGAATTGCAAAAATCACTTGACGGCTATAATAAAAACGTCGAAAAGATCAGTGACTTTATCAATAAGGATATAGCGTCCGTCTTGAAGCAAAATGCGGAAAAAATAGAGACAATACGCAAGGAAAACGAAGAACTGTCGACGGCTGTTGCCGAACAGGGCAAAGATATTGCCATTCTAATCACAGAGTTTTCCCAAACCTCCGCGCTTTTGAAAAAGTTGGTAGAGGGTAGCAGCGTCAACGAAGAATATTTATTTGACGCTTTTGATAAATGGGCGGCAGACAGAAAGGTAAAAATAAAGAAAAAATAATTTAACTTAGGAAAATGAGTCAACAGATTGAACAGTCCTTGCTAGAGGCAATAAAAAATGACGATATAAAGGCGTTTGACGCTTTGATGGAAACAACTCAGTGCGGAGCATACCGACTGGGCAGATTTCCGGTGCTTTCGCTAATGTATCTCTATAAATCGCGAAAGTTGCTTTCTGCATACGAGGATATGTTTTTGAAGACGACAAACTCCGTGACTTTGAGCGAACCGGCAGAGGTATCCAAGAAATTTTCCGCTAGGGCAGGCAAATGTTTGAGATTGTATTTCAATGAGGTAGTGTCTCCTCTTGAAATGCTTTTGATTATGGACAATACAAGTCGTTTGAAGCGCGTTTATCCAAAGACAAATTTATCTTCTGCAATCAAGGGACGGCTTAAATCAATCTATTACATTAAGTATTCGCTTAACGTGAAGTTTGAAGGCAACGAAATTGTTATTGACAGACGCCCTTTAACTTACCGCGAGAAAAAGAGAATCGCTACGATATGTCTTAGTGCGGTTTTGGTAATCGCGATAGTTATTACTTCGTCAATCATATCGTCTGTCTTTGCGCCGGTGCGTCTTGATAAATATTTTGACTTGACTTCAAACGAGACTTTTACTCTCGATCAAGATTTTTATGTGACGAAGAATTATTCCATTGATGAATTCAATTGTACTATTATAGGCAATGGACACAAACTTGTTTTCAGCAAGGGCGCAAAAATCAAAAATTTTAACGGCACGATGTCCGACTTGACTATTGAGAGTTGTGGAAGCGCTATTTTTGAGACGATTTCAGAAAACGCAAAGATTGAAAACGTGACTTTCAACGTCAACGCCGATATATCGACGACAGAGGGTATGGCTTTTGTTGCATTGACTAATTATGGCGCAATTGAGAATGTAACTGTCAATGTCAGCGGCAAGATAAACGCTATTTCAAAGTCAACCGATGTTACGGAAGAACTTACTTTCGGAGGAGTGGTTCTTCAAAATTACGTTAAGAATAACAATTACGCGGGCACTATTAAAAATTGTGTTGTCAATTATTCGCAATTTTCGCTTGTAGGCGAGGCGAGCGCCAATGCAGTATTCGGCGGCGTGGCAGGTGTCAACTACGGATATTTGCAGGACTGCAAGGTAACTGGCAAAATAGCAGCCGATACTTTTGATATCGCAGGAATCTGTTCTCTCAACAACGGTTTGTTATCCGACAACGTAAACGAAGCCGATTTATCGCAATCTTCTCAAGATGCCGGTTGGAATCCTATTGTCAGCGGAATTGTTTCGCGTAATAATTACATTGTAGAAAACTGTAAAAATACGGGCAAGATTTCGACGCTATCCAATTGCGAAAACAATGGCCAGGACAACAAGGCTCCCACCGTTTCGGCTGCAGGCATAGCGTATTTGAATTACAATACTATCGGAGGCTGCAAAAACAGCGGCGCGATCACGGCAGTAGGCAAAGGCGAAGCGTACGTAGGAGGAATATCTGCTCATTCATATGCTAGAATTACCAACTGTCTGTCAATCGGAGATATTACGGTCACGGCAGACGGTATTTACGTCGGAGGCATATTAGGCTACAGCGAGATATACTATACGATAACTCCGACCGGATATAGTTTTGCGTGGGGAGATACAAATAACTGTATAAGTCAGAATAAGATAACCGTATCGACTATAGGAGAAGGCATTGCCTGCGTCGGCGGTATCGTCGGGTATGTGAACGAAGCGGGGATTGAACTGCAGGGTGAAAAAGTATATTTCGGCGGAGAAGTCACAAATAATTTTTTCATAGGCGAGAGCGTGTCGAGCATTGATTATTTCGGCAGTATCATAGGAGTATGC
>WSNH01000089.1 GCA_013316135.1 Clostridia bacterium | reverse complement strand
ACCAGAGATTACGCAGTCACCCGCGCCGCCAGGCAATGATATGTAACTGGTCTCTGTATCAAAAAATACGTCAGTGATGAAGTATCCGCCGCCAATGTTTGCGTCATTATCTACATAACCCGTAGCCGCAAAGATATTGTTATCCTCAGGCAACTCCTCACCTGTCATCGCGATATGAACATACGTATGCACTGTATCCGAAACTCCATTGTTGATCGTCGTTGTCGCGATATCGAATGTCATATTATCCTTACCGTTTACCATTTCGTTGGGCAAACGGGTTATGTCCATTGAGTACGCGCCCATCTGCGCGATATCCGCTCCGGCAAGAGTAGAATCGAAGCTTGAGAAGCCATTTGCCCCCGTCGTGATCGTATCGCCTTCGTTCATGCCTGACAGCGTCGTAAGCAAATCTGCATCGCCGGATGTCAGCGTTCCGTCCATAAGACCCGCAAGCACCATATCATTCAGTGACAGCGCCGACTGGTAGGACTGTGGTAATCTCAGAGCGGGCGGTTCTGTAATTGTTAATGAGAACTTCCAGGTTATGGGACCTGGTATAACAGCCGGCGGAGTAAACTTTTCACAGTTCAAAGACCCAATAAAATGGCAGATAAACGGTAATCTTGTATGCGCTGTCAGCAAGGGTATTTTGAAGTTTAACAAAGGAAGTAAGATAATCATCGGCGGAGATCTTGATTTTCAAGGCGGTGGATTGCAGGGTAATGGCGGAGATATAGATATCTATGTCTGCGGCGATCTTAACCTTAACGGCTTTACCATGCAGGCGACCAATGCAAATATCTATGTTGCGGGAAATATTACCTACGGTCAGATTAACAATGCGCAAAGTGTTTATGTAAACGGTTCGGATAACCGTCCGTACAACCCCGGAAATAACGGTAAACCCGACATGGGGAAATTCGCGGAGATAAAGGCCGAGCTTAAAAAGAGCGTTCAGACCAGAGCATATGCAAAGTGGATAATCAACGACGGCGATGAGAGCAAGGGCTTGGATAAGACCAAGAGTGACTATCTCCCCGAGTTGGATTACTCGACGTCCAGTCTGCCTGATACTGAGAGAAAGTATCATCCTATCACTATTATGCTCAACGACTATAACCAGCCGAAAAACGGTGTTTCTGCAGCAACGACGACGTTCACGATCGCGCACCCCGATTCTCCTTCTGCGAAGAATCATATGGCGGATGAAGTATGCTACGCAGGCAATATTATTGATGTTAGGGGCGGATTTGGCGGAAATGTGGCTCCTCTTACCGTAATTCTTGACACCGGAGATAGTGAAGACGATATTCTGACGCTTCGCGTCAATGGATACATGGACAAGAACGGTAACGATGGAGGAAATATATTTCAGTGGTTCCGTCAGTCATGCACGTCTTGTACCGTTCTGGTAAAGGGCAAGGGTTCTTTGGTTATTGATATTCCCGAAGATACAATATATCAGGACTGCGATAGACAGATTTTCCTGCATCAAAGCTGGCTGTCACTTTTCGGCGGGAATGCTGAGGGCGAGAACAGAACCATAACTGTTCAGGATGATGCGGGAAACTGGGGGGATAAGGTCGTAACCATATATGACAGTACACCCCTACATGAAAAAGATTCCGCTCTTAAAATTGCCGAGTATATCCATACAAGCTGCAAGTATGGTGACGACTGCAGCTACTCTGAGTATACTTCGACCGAGGTATGCAGCAAACATGAGGAAGGTCCCGTTAATAAAATCGGCGTAAAATGCAGTGTACATGTGAAAACAAGTTTCAGTGAAATATGCCCCAAGTGTCACCCCGATGATGGCAAGGATAATGACAGAAAGCAGTTAAATGATCTTGTCAACGGCGCTTATGAGATGGGCGTATGTGCGTATCGCCTTGAGAAAGATGAGCTGGATGCTCATTTTACATTCCCCAGAAACATTCTCCCCAACGTCAATATATATCTGGTAAGCTGCTATGAGAGCGCGGATATCCGTCTCGGCAACAATCTCAGTGGCGGAGCGCTCCACCATAACGGACTTTTCGGTTTTATCTATGCTCCGTATATGACGTTCAAGGCACGAGGCAGTTCGGGCGGTGCAAATAAGCTGTGTGGCGGACTGATCGTATCCGATTTCTCGTTTGACGACACACGTTTCGTCACAAACCTCTATCCCGACAAAATGCCTTGGGAGCTTATGGGTGACAGCAGCGGTGAAGAACTGCTCAGTCTTGCGGATAAAAGCTGGAAGATCGGCTTGGGCAGCTATTAAGGAGGCGTTTTTATGAAAATCAAACCATTATTTGACAGAATCGTAATTCAAGAAGTTCAAAGTCAGACAAAAACTGCAAGCGGATTGGTTTTGCCCGACTCTGCTCAGGAAAAGCCGCAAATGGCAAAAGTATTGGCAGTAGGCCCAGGTGGAATCATTGACGGAAAAGAAATCGTTATGCAAATACAAGTGGGCGACAAAGTTCTTTTCAACAAATACGCAGGTTCGCAGTTCAAACTCGACGGCGAAGAAGTGACGATTTTGAAACAAAGCGACGTTCTTGCAATAGTCGAAGATTAATATGGAGGATTGAAATATGGCAAAAAAATTTAAATATGGCGAAGAAGCCAGAAGAAGTCTTGAGGCAGGCGTAAACGCAGTTGCCGACGCAGTGAAAATTACTATCGGTCCAAAGGGTCGCAACGTAGTGCTTGACAAAAAATACGGCTCCCCCCTTATCACCAACGATGGCGTGACAATAGCAAAAGAAATCGAACTTGAAGACTCTTTTGAAAATATGGGCGCTCAACTTATAAAAGAAGTGTCTATCAAAACCAACGACGTAGCCGGCGACGGAACCACAACTGCGTGCGTACTCGCGCAAGCAATAATTAAAGAAGGTCTCAAAAACGTAGCGGCAGGCGCAAACCCTATGATACTCAAAAAAGGTATTGCGAAGGTTGCAGACGCGGTAGTCGAAGAATTAAAGACGATATCTAAGCCAATAGATTCGGCTGCGGCTATTTCTCAAGTCGCAAGCGTATCGGCAGCAGACGAAACAATCGGCGAATATATATCAAAAGCGATGGAAATCGTAGGAAAAGACGGCGTAATCTCAGTCGACGAGTCCAAGTCTACCAACACCGAACTTTTGACGGTAGAAGGTATGCAATTCGACAGAGGCTATATCTCCGCCTATATGGTGACAAATACCGAAAAAATGGAAGCCGTATTAGACGATGCGTATATTCTTATCACCGATAAGAAAATTTCCTCAGGCAAAGAACTTATGCCTATACTTGAGCAAGTAGTTCAGAACGGTCTCAAACTTTTGATAATCTGCGAAGATATGGACGGAGACGCTTTGACGGCTGTCGTACTCAACAAACTCAAAGGCATACTCAACTGCGTTGCGGTAAAAGCCCCGGGCTTTGGCGATAGAAGAAAGGCAATGCTCGAAGATATTTCTATATTGACAGGCGCGCAACTCATCTCAAGCGAACTGGGCTATGAACTCAAAGACGTCAACATTACTCATCTCGGCAGAGCAAAACAAGTCAAAGTAGACAAAGACAACACTACCCTTGTGGGCGGCAACGGCGACGAAATGGCTATCGCAGGCAGAGTAAATTCAATCAAGTCGCAAATTGCTGAAACAACTTCGGAATACGACAAAGAGAAATTGCAAGAAAGACTTGCTAAACTCGCAGGCGGCGTCGCAGTAATCAACGTAGGCGCGGCAACCGAAGTAGAAATGAAAGAAAAGAAGTTGAGAATAGAAGATGCTTTGGCGGCAACTCGCGCGGCTGTCGAAGAAGGCGTAATCCCCGGCGGCGGCGTTGCGCTGCTCTCTATCATTCCGAAAATCAAGCCTATTGTGGACGCTTTGGAAGGAGACGAAAAGACGGGCGGCGCTTGCGTTCTTAAGGCGCTTGAGGCTCCTATCAAACAAATTTGCGACAACGCAGGCGTAGACGGCGGAGTCGTAATAAATAATATTATCAACAGCAACAAGGGATATTCTTACGGTTACAACGCATTGACAGACAAGTATGTGGATATGATTGAAAACGGTATTCTCGACCCAACAAAAGTGACGAGATCTGCCCTTCAAAATGCGGCAAGCGTTGCTTCCACTCTTCTTACTACAGAAGTGCTCGTAACAGACATTCCCGAGCCGCCGGCTCCCATAGCGCCTAATATGGGCGACGGAATGTATTGATATATTTCAAGCAAAACGAAAAGTCCTCGCAAGAGGACTTTTTTTGAGCCTTAGAATTGGCAATAATAAAATCTTTAAAACTATTCCGCAGTTAATCTCCGTATCTTTGCACATATTTCAACGCCGAAGCGAGAACTGCGTCTACCCTCTCCTCTATTTGCTCTTGCGTATAGTTATTGACATTTTGAGCGTCGACAGTGACAGTTATTTTAAGTCTGCTATATTTCTTAATCAAACCAACCTTGCCCACTTGCCCTTTTATCTCATAAGATTTTCCTATGCCGGTAAAGTATTTTGTCAACTCTGTGTCTAAAACCGCATACTTATCGCCATTGCCGACCTCTTTATCATACTTATGCTTTTTATTTGTTCCTACTGCGCCCACTACGTTTACTCTAATCGGAATATCTCCATTGTCGGAACTACTTATCAACTCATATCTGTATAAATCTGTTTTTATAACATTTTGGTTGAATCCCGTTGATATTTTGTGAGTATTGTACTCTAATACCACGTCCCCTAAATACTTATCATTAAAATCAATCGCCGAATAGGGCTTGGATGAATATATGGGCGCAATTTCAAGATTATTGTCGTCGATAAAGTCTTCGGACAGATATAGCATACTATCAGTAGTCGTCGTTTGCAAATTATTGTACTTGATTATCGTATCAACATTGCCACTTCCCATATCAACGCAAAAGAAGACGTATATTTCCACGGACACTATAACGGCAAATATCAAAGCCAACGTCAATCCGACAATCAATCCCTTTTTTCCGCTTTTTATCTTCGTCATATCACGCTCACCTCCTATACGTTTCTGTAGACGACGTTGTCAAGCAAAGAAAAGAATAACTCATCACAAACCTCTTTAAATTGCTCCGCAGAAGCGTCTTTATCATGCGATATCTTCACTATCATAGAAAGTTGACACTCCTTAGACGTATTTACATTACGCTTGAAATTAATAGTATATTCGCATCGATATTCCATTGTATTGTTATCGTTCTCGCTATCTTTTACATAATCCTCGACCTTCAATCCGTATGTATACCCATTGTGTTTTTGCTGATTTTGAAGTCTCATTATGTTTTTTGGATTGCAAGTTATTATAATGCTATCAAATTGTCCGCCTTGATTGCTCCCTGTCAAAAAACTATATTTAAGATTTTTAACTCGTCCATTGCGGTAACGACTCCCATTAACTATCCAATTATCACCGTTTTCCCCATATGTGTTAAAATAGATATCATCGCCACCGGGTATATATAAATTATTATCATAAAAGAAGTTTTCCGATACGTATACGCAACAGTCTCCCCCTACATTCGGTATGTTTCTATATGACTTATCTGATAATTCATAAGGGACGTTGGGACCGTTTCTAAATATAATCAATATTGTAGTCATAAATACCGTGCCTAATATAAGAA
This sequence comes from Clostridia bacterium, assembly GCA_013316135.1. Lineage (GTDB taxonomy): Bacteria > Bacillota > Clostridia > Christensenellales > UBA3700 > RACS-045. Next base: position 615 of record WSNH01000089.1, on the reverse strand, counting down.
CTGAACATATTATTGCTACGAATACTTTTGCTATTTTGATTTTCTCTCTTGACATATTCTTGTCTCCTTTAATATGATAAATGCAAATTGCCTATTGCATAGAACTTATTTACAAATAATTTCGCACATTCCGCACCTGCAGATAATTTTGTATTATACCACCCTGCATGGCAAATAAATTCGTCTAATACACCAGATGAATTTGTAGCATATTGATTTATTAGCAACTTCGCCAGTGCGCAAATTCTTATATTCGCCCTCATCTCTTATGTAATATTCTTCATATCCACCATAGTATTTATAATCATCTTTATTAACATAATACACCGAATTACCTTCTCCTCTTTCTAATACCGATCCAGTATTGCGAATATTAATCATATAATAGCCGTCAAATTCATACAGCCTATAAAGAGGCTCATCATTAAAGTCATACACTTACTCCACTCATATTAATTTAGGTAATTCTTCCTCCTCAATTTTAAATTAATTTGACAATAATATTGCCAATAATTATGATTTATCTAACGTAATAGAAAACCATTAAACTTCGAATGAGTTGTTTATGTTAAGAAAATTTTCTATGATTTATTCTTTTCTATTATTATATATAAC
>WSNH01000088.1 GCA_013316135.1 Clostridia bacterium | reverse complement strand
ATATATAATCGTGAGCGTAATTAAAAATGTGTACGCTGAAGCGTACACATTTTTATTATGAGTGGTGAATTATACTCTCTAAAATTCTTCGGAACTTCTATCCACAAGCGCCATACTGTCTTTGCTCAAATTAAAGCCTTGATACACTTGATTGTAGCACTTGCCTCTCATTGCCTTGATTTGTTCGTTACTTGCACCTCCCGACGGCGCCAAATTCCCATATTGGTCATACATCAAGACTTTGTCTACGACAGTCAAAAGCGTCCAATCTCTCACTACGTTGTGTATACTTGTATCTCCATATTTGATTTTCAGCCCCTCGCTCTTGACCACAGTCGATTTTTGGGATAGTTTTTCAAAGTATGGATCGCTGCCGTCATACTTATAATACGCCGCGGACGCCAATGACATACCGAAATACATATCTACAGCAATATCTTTCTTCCCAACGACATAGTCGGTAATATCGGCAAACAACGCGCTTGGCTCTCTCTCCTTCAAAGGCTCATTTGTCAAAGAAATCTTATTATTTTTTATATTATCCCAACCGTTGATAAGAAAAGTTGCTCCAAAATATGGGTCGGCAAGCGTCATACGAGTGGGGATGATATGATCATTCTTAAACGCCTTGCGCTCTTGAAGTTTGACAAGTTGATAGGTTGTCGCTAAAGCAAGTTGACTTCCGTAACTGTGTCCTACCATTTTGACGTCGCCGTCATAATTCTCGCCCAAAACAAGCGCCAATTCCATCGCAAATCTAACCGACAATGCGTATCCGCCGTCAAAAGACAGCCAAATATAGTTAAACAAATTTGAAAGCGAATTTGCATAAGAAAACCAACTCAGACAAGCAACATTATAGCCTTGCTCTTTCAAAATCTTTGCGTAGTCTCTTATGTCGGATGTCCCAGTCTTGCTCACAGTCTCTTTATGCGTAACAAAATCCTCAAACAGTCCGTCTGTAGAGTTTTTCCTATCAGGTTCCCAGCCGTGCGCGAATAAAAACGTGGGCTTGTCAGGATCAAAATATTTTTTATCCATATCCTCACCGCTTCTTATGTAATCGTAATTGTCGTCTCCAAACCAATATATACCATACTTAGTCGAATTATCGTAACTCATCTCGACTTTATTGCACGCTGCCGCCGCCATTACCGAACAAAGCAACAATGATACTACAGTAAATAGCAATATTCCCTTTTTCATTTTCACCTCGCGCATTATTTATTTTATGTATTATTAGTTTAACATAATTTTTTGCCAAAGTTCAACATTATTAAATATTTTTATTGAGATTTTCGCTTTGCTTTACTACAGTCGAAATAACATATAAAAATGGGAGACTTACGCCTCCCATTCCATATATTGCACTGATGTTTATTCTTCTATGAACTTAACCAAAGCGCCATTCTCAACTGCAGCGTTCTTGCAAGAGGTCTTTATCTCTTTCGCGCTGCTGTCTACGAAGATTTTAACATTTGCGATGTCAAACTTAGATACTGCGTCGATTGTTACGTTTGCAGTTACGCCTGTCTTGTCGCCTTGAGCAACGCCTGTAGCAACTTTGATAGTTATAAAAGCGTTAAGGCTTGTGGACTCTACGTTTACTGCGCCGTTGAATACGACGTTATCGAGTGTACCGTTGTTGACAGCCACTACGCCGGCAACAATATAATCATTGCCCGTCTTTGCCGCGATAGACGCATTTACGTTGCCTTCCAAGGTCAAGTTGTTGACTTTACCGTTGTTGATTGCAATAAACGCTACTTTGTTGTCATACATACCTTCAATTGTGAAGTTGGAGATAGTATATCCGTTGCCTTCGAATACGCCGTTGAATACGCCGATAGGATTGATTGCCGCGCCATTCATATCAATGTCATTCTTAAGCACGAGTTTTTTACCTGCATAGTCAACGCTGCTGTCGGACATATTGACGACTTGCTCTGCCGTGAAGATATAGTACTCATTCAAGACTCTGTATCCAAGGGCGCTTGCCGTACCGCTTACCGTTACGCTTGCGTAGCATACTGCGTTATTTACTTTGATTGCAATGCTGTGTACGCCGTTTTCCATAGCGGCGAGAGCCTCGTAAGGAATTGTCAATGTATTGAAGTTTACGTCATATCTTGCGCCGTCAACATCTACGGTAACTACTTCGTCGTTCTTGTCGTCGACCATAGTACCAGAAAGTTTGATTTGCAAGTCATTCATATTATCTTTTCCCGACTTGTCGTATACGAAGTCTGCCTTATCCATATGAACTGTTCCGTCATAAACGAACGTAGTTCTTACGGCAATAGGCGTTTGGGTATAAGATACAGCGTAATATAAAGTGGCAGTTTCGGTAAATTTAGCCGAAGGATCTTTTACCGTAACGACGCCGTTTTCAATGCTGAGATAGTTGGTATCCCATACTGCTTCGTCCATAAATACTGTAGTAGCATAAGTAGCGCCTCTGTTTTTCAAGTTGTAAGCAAACGCGTCGTACTCCGGAAGTTTGGTCTCTACTGCCGACAATACTATTGTGTTGTCGCCTACGATATCGGTAATCACATTTTCTTCGCCTGCGCTATAAAGAACGATTTCGCCTTGAGTAATGTCGATAGATTTGCTGAGATCGCCTATCTTGATATTTGCAATGCTACCGATAGATACTGCAAGCAAAAGGTCGATGTCATAGTAGAAGCCGCCTTCAAAATAAACTGCTCCCGATATATTCACTTCGTCTTCGAGCAAATTGCCGGTATTCATAAATCCGTACAAGCCGTTGAAGTTGCCCACTTCTGCCTTGATGCCAAGACCTACGACGCCTGCAAGAATATCAAGTGACAACGTATTAGCAAGACCTATCTTCATCTTCGCGCTACCCGAAAGATCTACTTCAACGCTCTTTACGCCGTTTCCGTCAAGAGTCTCTGCAAATGTATTTACGCCGTCGCCCTTGTTGTAAGTCGCTCCCAACATATAGTTGAAGTCAGAAGAGATCTTTACTCCGAACGAACCGGAGAATGCAAACGAAAATGCCAAATCGCATTGATATCTTACTGATACCGCGCCGTTTGCTATAGGAAGAATCCAAGTGAAGAGAGGCGCCGATACGCTTGCCTCCGCATCTTCCATTTGAGCAGTTTTCTCTATCAATTCCGTCAAGTTGGTAACTTGGCTTATATTGTAATTTGATTCAAGTTTGATAGTTGTGTCAACAGTGTTGAATACATAAGCAATAACGCCGGTATCAACTTCGTTACCGTCCAAATCCACGTTGACTTTAGCGTCAACTTTGATTGTGCAATCGAATTCCAATACGAGATTTGTCTTGAGTTCGCCGATTGCTACAACGCTCGGAATAGTCATTATGATTTTTGCCTTGATTGCATCGTCGACTTTCTTTACGTCAAAGTTGAAAGTAGGCTTTGCTCCAAAGAAAGTTACTGCGGCTTGAGCCAACTCGCTGTTGTCCAAAGCCTCTTGCACTTCTTCATAAATAAACTCTACGTCGCTGTCAGCGCTCATACTTTGAGTCTCTTCGACTGTGAACTCGTCGTAGACTTCTTCTATCTGAGGCTTTACATAAGATATACCTACCATTGTGTTGTCAACGCGCTTGCAATCTTCTACCTTGTATGCCTCTTGAAGTCCGCTGTCTTTGTCGTTGATCAAAATTACGTCGCCTATGTTGATCTCAGCGCCATTTGCCTGCAAGTTGAAAGAACCGAAGGTCTCTTGTTGTTCGCTGTTTTCTCTCTTTGCAAAAGATTCAAACTGAGCAAATATTCTTGCCTTGTCAAATTGGAGAAGACCGTCGACGTATTGTACGCTTTGCATAAGGTCTTGAGTAACGGTAAAACTAATTTCTTTCACGTTCTCGCTATAGCCCTCAAAACGAAGCGTTTTGTCAATGGTAATCTTGTAGATTTCGCCAAGCGTATAGAAACCGGCAGGCGGATAAACAACATATTTGTCCTTTCCTTCCTCTACGACTTCGACGTCTACAACCTCCTTTGTCGTTGTCTTAACGACTGTGATCATCTCCTTGACGTTGGACGCGTTTTCATCAGCCAACACAGCAAAGGTAATTCCCTTATGCGCATTGTCTATAACCGCAGAACCGACACCGCTATTGCCGATCCCCAACGAGGAGTTTGGATCGTCGCCAGGAGTCTTTTGACAGCCTGCAGCAATAGCCAAGACCATAGCGAACACGAGAATAATGCTAATAAAAATTATCGCTTTATTCTTTCTCATAAAACTTCCCTCCCTCACAAATAAATTTTGTTTTTTTGGATAACTCCATTCTATAATATCTATATTATAGATTTCAAGGTGTTGTTAAAAAGTTTTATTAAAAGTTTATTAAAATTAGCAAAAAAATAATTTTATTTAGAGTTTTAAATTCTCATTATGCAGGAAGTTTGTTAAATATTTAACGCTTTTTATGGTTTTTTCCATATTTTGGCATTCCACCATAATTCTGATTTTATTTTCAGTGCCCGACGCTCTCAAGACAACTCTGCCTTCTCCGCGCAAATCATCTTCCACTTCTCGCACTGCGTCAGAGACGCTTTGGCTCGTCGCGATACTCTTGTCTTTGACTTCCACCGACTCTATAACTTGAGGAAAAATCTCCAACTTTGCGAGTTGCGATAACTTCTTGTCAGACTCTTTGATAATCTTGGCGAGAATGACTGCAGTCTGTATTCCGTCGCCCGTCGAACTCTCACTGAGTATTATAGTATGCCCTGAGCCTTCTCCGCCCAATATTCCGCCGTCGGATAAAAGCCTTCTCAATATATACTTATCACCCACGTCTTCTCTTACAAAATCCGCGCCCATATCCGTTATTGCCTTTTCAATGCCCATATTAGTCATAACCGTGCCTACGATATCTCCTTTGAGCATCCCCTTTGCATTGAGATACTTACCCAAAATATAGAGATTTTTATCTCCGTCGACAATGTTGCCTTGCTCGTCTAAAGCTATCAACCTGTCTGAATCTCCGTCAAAAGAGAATGTGACGTCAAAGTCCTTTGCCTTGTCGCATAGCATATGAGCGTTGACTGCTCCGCAATTGTCGTTGATATATCTGCCGTCCTCGTCTATATTGATAGCCGCGACTTCCGCGCCCAACGCTTTGAATACTTGAGGCGCTATTCTACAGGCCGCTCCGTTGGAACAGTCAAGCAATATTTTCATACCTGCCAAGTTCACGCCTTTTTCTATCAAAAAGTCGGCGTACTCCTGTTCTCCATTGGGATATTTGTTACGCTCTCCCTTTTCTCGTATGCAACTATCCTTGCCGAGATTAGATTCTATGAGTTTTTCTACGTCTTTGCTTACTTTGTATCCATCTCGGTCAAATACTTTTATACCGTTGTATTGCGGAGGATTGTGCGATGCGCTTATCACTATGCCGAAATCGCAACCGTGCTTTTTGGTGAGATATGCCACGCCTGCCGTAGGCATAATTCCCACGTCCATCGCGTTTCCTCCCGCCGTAAGCAATCCTTCTATAAATGCAGCGGACAAATCCACGCCTGAACTGCGCGTATCTCTTCCTATCAAAACTTTTGCGTTTTGTTTTATTCGTCCCAATGCGTTGCCCACCTCAAATGCAACTTTTTCGCTCAACTCTTCGTAAGCGAGTCCTCTCATTCCGTCCGTGCCGAATTTCATCTTGTTTTTTTGATCCTTTCTATCTTTTACTATTTGCCGCGATCTGCCTATTACAAAACTGTCCGAAGGGGTCTCTTCTGTCACCGTAGTGCCTGCGGCAATATAACTTCCCTCTCTCAATGTGACAGGAGCGATGATATTGCAATTCGAGCCTATAAAACAATCGTCCTCGACTGTCGTCTTATGCTTGGTCTTGCCGTCGTAATTGACGAATATCACTCCGCAACCGATATTACAGCGCGCGCCGACGGTAGCGTCTCCAATATATGCTAAGTGCGAAGCCTTTGTATAATCGCCGATAGTGGAATTTTTTATTTCTACAAAGTCGCCTATTCTGCAATGGCTTCCCACTCTTGCGCCCTTTCGCAAATAGGCGTAAGGTCCGACAGTAGTTGTGTCTCCCACCATTGCTTCTTCCATAACGCTTGCCGTCACACTGCATCCCGCGCCTATGACGCTGTCAGTAAGAATACAGTTGGGCATTATCTTGCATCCTTTGCCTATCACCGTATTGCCAATAATATGGTTGTTGGGATATATAATAACGTCGTCGGCTATCTTCGCCTCTGGAGAAATATAAGTGCTACGTTTATCTATCAAAATCATAATTGCCTCCTAGCAAAAAACAAGTTAATCATAATTATGAAATAAGACCGCGCTTGCGTTACTTATATTGTTAAATATTTTATT
>WSNH01000087.1 GCA_013316135.1 Clostridia bacterium | reverse complement strand
CTATGGTATTAGGGTGCGCTATTTTTTCTGCCAAAGGCAATTGCGCTGACGCCTATACTTTATCATACTTAGAATCCGGTTCGGTAAATCGAATCGGCAATCTGTATAACAGTGAAGATAAAGTATTCAACAGAATTGCTCTAAATCAGTTGGCGCAATCAGTCGGTTATTCAGATGTGAAAGAAATGCTTAGAGCAGTAACGGAGAGCGAAACAGACGCTAAATCAGAAGGTATAAAGACTGCGGCTGATTTTGGCGATACAACCGTAAAGCTTGGTTCATTTAATTCTTTAAGAGACGGCTCTGAAATCGAGCTGGAGTGGATACCGGTGTTTCTTTCGCAATCAAACGTAGATGCCGACAAAGACGGCTCTGACGACGTAATTCTGACTCTTTGGCTTACTAATACGGCAACTAATAATTATGGTGCTGGTAGTAATCCAGGAGATTCCTATCAAGAGTCCTCAATTTATAATTATACTTATTCGCATGTATATAAAAATTTGGTTTCTTATCATGGGCATCCCAACGTTTATGCAGCCGGCAATTCTTACGCGGCAAGCTATATTCGCAATTATATTCTTAATGGCGGAAACTCTTACGGAACATTTCCTAATGATTATACTATGAAGCCGCCTACTTACAGTCGAGACCAGCTTTGCAAGTTTACTATGCTTACAAGCGGAGCATTGTCGTCATATATCGTTGCGCCTTCGCAAGTGACGTGGCAACTTGCAGAAAACACAGTATTTAACGATTATTCGTATAAATATACAAATGCTTCTGCTGGCGGCGATATACACACATTTTTTCCCACAGATTGGATAGAAGATAAAATTTGGCTGCCTTCTGTTGCTGAAGTCTCCGTAAAGACAACTGCAAAATATAATTTATGGCAAGTAAATGAAAACCAACGCCTAGGGGGGAATACCCCTATAAATATTCATGCTTGGTTGCGTAGCGCCTATATTCCCAACTATAATACGTCTTATACGAGTTGTTATACAACGTCTGGTAATTATGCGTTTTTCTACACTAATTCATTGTGCGTTCGTCCTGCGTTGCATCTCAACTTGACAGCTGCGGTTGCAAATGCTGCAAGTCTTGTAGACAAACCTGAAGACGTCAGCGTTGAGTACACGGGCGAGAAACAAGATTTATCTACGCTACCTGAACTTCCTGATTGGGCAAAATCGAATAAGATAGAGATTGACTATCTTGGTCAGAGTATTATTGACGCGAAATCTTACTCTATAAAGGCAAGTATCACGCAAGATGCGCTAGATGCGGCAAATGCCGAAGGCGACATTTTGAAATTTCGAGGTTCGCCCGATGAAGAAAAAGGCGAAGACAATTATACTAGATTTTTTAATTTTGTCGTCACAAAAAAGAAAATAGAGTTGGATCTATCGTTGGACGATAACAGAAGACCCAAAATAGATTTTGACACTGGACAAATATTCTCAGGAGATACCATGGAAAATACCCGAGCGCCGATAATCAAGTTGAGATATTCAAGCCAAGACGCAACTCAAGATTACGGCGAGAATGCGCCTACGGCTGTGGGAAAATACACCGCCACAGCGTATGTGGAAAACGATGGGTGCAACTATGAGCTCAAACAAGAATATACTATAGATTTTGAAATAAAGCCAAAAGATGTCGTCAAGCCTACGCTTGAGACGGTTGAGCAGGTTTATGACGGGGATTGGCTTGAATTTACGTTGTCAGGCGTATCCGACGACGTGGTAATCACTGCGGTACGCAATACTGCTACGTCGCAGACTGACGGCGATCCCGTGATAAACGGAGCCACAGTCAAAGCAAAGCGCACGGGCACGTATACAATTACCGTTGCTCTTGCAGACGACGGCGAGGCATCGCAGTGGGCAGGGACGACGAGCAAAGAGTCATACACAATTGTCTTTACAGTCACGCCAAAGACGCTCAACGTAAGCTTTGAGAGCAGTATTGGAGCGTGGAGTTGGGAAAACGGAAAGGGCGGAAACATTACCGTAACAGAAGATAGCCTTTCAAGCGATGACGTGTCGCTCAGTCTACATTATTATCTGTCTACCAATCCAAGCAATAAAATTACAGTCTCATCGCCTTTTGACACGTCTTCGCTTGGCATTGGTGTGTATTATATCTGCGCAACGCTGGATAGTTCTTACGGCAACAATGCCAATTACGCTTTGACCGGCAACTTGGTATCGCAGGAGTTCAAAGTGACTGAAGTCAACGCAGATATATCTGCCGTGACTTGGTATTACAGACAGGGAGACATTCAAGCGCCGGCGACGGCAACGAACGGAATAGTCCACGTCACGTATACGGGCGAAGAGTATAACTTCTTTGTTGACGATGCGGATTTTGCTACGCAGGGCGTGAAGATAGATACCGCTTTTGGAGCAAGCGGTTATCAGAATGTCAAAGGTATCAACGCAATGACATCTTCGCGTACTGCTACCGTGCGTATTGTAGCTTTGCCGGGATTTAAATTCTCTTCAGGTACGTACAGAGAATTTACGCTCGTATGGCAGATAGACAAGGCAGATTATGATTTGTCTGAAGTGTCGTGGAGCGCAAAGGAATTGCCATACAACGGCAAGTCGCAGACCGTTACGCTCGTTGGATTGCCCACAGGGCTCAGCGTATCGCGGTATATATATTCGCCGTCTTCTACAGTCGGCGTAGGAGATTATACGGCAAGCGTGGGAAGTTTTGCAAACGCAAATGCAAATTACAACACGCCTTCAGTTGACGCATTCCAAAGTTATAATTGGAGTATAGTCCAAATTAAGATATATATTTCGTGGGATTATGACAAGAATTCTGACGGCGAGGGGTCTGTCTATTTTGTGCCCGTGCTGCATACGGACAACGACAAGGTGGAGTATACCTATTATACTGACGCCAATGGCAAACCTAGCGACACTCAAATATCGCTTGCGGATATCGTAGTGGACGAGACTGAGCAAGTTTATTATTGGGTAAAAGTCGAGTTGAAATCCGCATATTCTAATTTTTATCAACTTGTGGACGACACGGGCAATGACCCGCAATATTATGCGACTTTCCCCGTCGGCGACAACAAGACGCCAGTATCGGTTTCGCTCAAGTCCAGTAGCGTCACTTATAATGGCGCTCAACAGCCGGTCTCTCTAATTATTAGTAATATTATGATTCAAGAGAGCGATTTTGATATCGAATACTCTTCTGACAGTGGTAATACCTTTGTCGCAACTGCGCCAAGTAATGCTGGATCTTATATCGTGCGCATCACGCTCAATCAAGATGATTATGCGCTGAAGGGGCAAAAGCAATTCAATTATCAAATAGACAAGGCAGATTTTGATTTGTCAAGCGTAGTTTGGGTATATTCCGGTACAGACGGCAGTTCAGGCAATTATGACGAGCCGTTCAAGTATAACAAGGTTACGTACACTTTGACTCTGAGCGGCTTGCCGAGCGGCGTCAGCGTGCCTAGCGGAGCGTATGGCGGCAACAGCGGCGTAGACTCGAAGGTATATACCGCAAGCGTATCCGACCTTGTCTATGACAAGGACAACTTCAATATTATTGATTTGACGCAATTGGATTTGCAGTGGGAAATCGAGAAAATGCAAATCACGGTTATTTGGACGGAGAAGAGCGAGACTTCAGGCTCCAATAAGTTTGAAGTATGGACGGCGGAGAGTTCGCAAGACTATATTTCTGCATACTATCGTTGGGAGCAGTGGGACGGTTCTGCGCCTGTGGCAGGAGCGACTGCGCTGACTTACGACCAAGTCGTCGCATCGTTTGACGAGGCGGTAAGCGCCAAGTTCGTATGCTACGTTTTGCTCAAAGATAGCGACAATTATGCCGTGTCGGGTCTTTCGTTTAAGGAGTTTGAAATAGGCGGAAATAAGACTGCTGTGACCGTTGAGCTTGAAGTGACTGATAAGGTATATGACGGATTGGCTTTTGAGCCGTCTGTATCAACAAAAATTCAGGATGGCTCTGAAATTTATGCTCAATTTGAGTTTGCATACTATGACGAGAATGGCGATTCATTGGACTGCGTGCCTGTCAATGCAGGTAGATACAGCGTGCATATTACGCTCACAGGTTCTTATGCCGAAGATTACGTCATCAGCGGAGAGAGCGCTTTTGAATTCACAATCTCTAAGGCTCAGTATGATATATCTGATTTAAGATGGAGCGACGGCGTCAATGAGTATCTGTTTGACGAAACAATATCCTTTATTTACAGCGGCGACACATATGCGCTTAGTCTTGTGGGAACTAGTGATATCAAGGACTTTGAAGTCACGCTTTCAGGAGATACGAATGGAAAGAGCGCAAGAAGCTATGAAATAATTATTGACGTTAAAGAGAATCCTAATTATGAAGATTGCGGATTGTCTGATAGATTCGTATGGACGATTGCGCCGCTTGCCGTAGATTTTGCGGGTACCGAGTGGAATTACGACAGTCCGTTCATTTACGCTCGCAATGCAGACGGCGCTATTGAGCAGAATGTCGGATTGACTTTCCCGCAGGGGCTGCCGCAAGAGATTCTTGACGCGCTTACCGCATTAAACTTGTATGGCGGAACGTATTATGCGACAGAAGTCGGCAGATACGAGGCGACGGCAAATCTCACTGTTTTGAATACTTATGTAGAGAATGGATTTGATATAAACAACTTTAATATTGCGTGGGCAGATATAGGAAAATTGACGTGGTCAATTGATTCGCGAGATTTTGATATGCCTGTATACGACGGAAGTTGGACGGTATTTGACGGAGATTCGCATGATTTGGTTGTCGCTTGCGGTTTGCCGGAAGGTTGGCAATACTATTTAGATATATCTGTCAATATTACGTTGCCAGACGGCGCAAAACAAGAATACGCAGGCGTTGACGGCATTGAATGGCTTGGATATGACGCAGGCGGATATGAGATAATCTTTAAGGTAAAGGACGGTATCAACGTCAACAATGATTACAATGTGTGGATAGGCGACGATGATACGCAGAGCGTCTTAGTGAGCGTGTCGCAACGTGTTGTCACGGTATCGGGATGGAGAGGCGTAGGCACAAAAGCGCAAGCGCAGTTCTCTGACGAAGACGTATTGTCGCAGTGGTATACTTATGTGGTATACGATGCTGACTCTCAAGTTGCAGTTGTCGATCCTTCGACAGGCAAGTTTGCTCCGGGCAAATACACCCGCACGGTAGAGCCTACTTCGCAGAATATTAAGATACAATTCTCCGGCGCGCATGCCGTTACATTTACTGTTGATGAATCAGGCGAAGAAACAGGCGGCGAATTGGATCCTACGCCTGACGACAAGCCGCAGATTACCTTAGATTGGGATACAAGCAAGAATCCGCCTGAATTGAAGATACCAGATGAATATAAGGACGACTTGCACCCCGAATATGAGTATTTTGACAAGGACGGCAATGTCATTAAACTTGAAGATATGGTTGGCGGCGAGACTTATACAGTCAAAGCAAAGTTACCCGCTGACGAACTTGACAAGTTTAATATTGTCGATAAGAATGGCGATAGCGTAGATTTTGAGGAGCTGGAGACTATCAAATTCACAAAATCCCCAGCTTCAACCATAACTCCGCCTCCATCAAGCTCAAGCAGTCTTGACGAAATAATTGAAAAGCTCAAGGAATTGCCGCTGTGGCAACTGATAGCCAGCATTATATCTATAATATTGATAATCATATTCTTGTCCAAGACGTCGGGATACGAAAGTAAGCGTAAGAAGTATAATAAGAAGTCAGACAAGCTGGAGACGATATACGCAGTTGCGCCATTCTTGGGAATAGCCGTGAGCGGATGGACGGCAATAGCATGTACGCTCATGGGCTTGGCGGTGGCAAGTTTTGTCATAATGCTGATAGTCAAGATTAGATGCAACAAAGCCGAAGAGAGTTATGAAGATTGCCTCGCAGACTTTGAGCGCCGTAAGAAAGACGAAGAAAAAGAAAGTATGCGTATGATGTTTATGGGTATGCAAGGCATGAGCGGCGGTAATATGGCTTATGGAATTCACGACGAACTTGTGCAAAAACTTCTTGAGAAAACTGCAAATAATGAAGAAACAATTAGTCAAATTGTAAAAAACCTAGAGGAGTTGATTGCTAAATTTTTAGAGCGAGACGAAATTCAACAAGTTGCGGCTGCGCATATTGTGGAAAAAGTCGTTGAAGTACCTGTAGAGGTTGAGAAGATTGTAGAGAAAGAAGTGCCCGTTGAGGTAGAAAAAATAATCGAGAAGGAAGTAAGAGTCGAAGTGCCTGTAGAAAAGGTCGTAGAGAAGGTAGTGGAGAAAGAAGTAAAAGTAGAAGCCGCTGCTCCAGCAAAGCCAAAGGCAGAAAAGGCTCCTAGACTCACTTTGGACGAGGCATACGCATTGCTTAGCAAAGAGCAAAAGAAATACTTTGACGGATTGAGAGACTA
>WSNH01000086.1:6006-6487 GCA_013316135.1 Clostridia bacterium | reverse complement strand
TCCTTCGACAGAGAGTAGCAAAGTTACGGACTATATTGACGGCAATAATCTTAGACTTGACGGAATACTGCTTACTCACGGACACTTTGATCATATTGGGGGAGTTGCCCATCTCAAAGAGAAATACGGCGCAAAAGTTTATATGCACAAAATGGATATAGATTTTATTGATAATCCGCTTGATTTTGGCAGAAAATATACTAGATTTGACGTAGACTCTACAGTGGAAGACGGTGACAATATTGCGCTTTGCGGTCAAAATATCAAAGTTTTACATACGCCGGGACACTCTCAAGGAGGTGTATGTTATGTCTGTGAAGACGTAATTTTTTGCGGAGATACCGTATTTAGAGACGGCTACGGCAGATGTGATTTGAGAGGGGGAGATTTTGCTACTTTGCAAAATTCTATTAAGAAGATTTTTGAAATACAAGGAGATTACGTCTTGCTGTGCGGACACGGTCCAAGCACTACGCTTGAT
>WSNH01000086.1:0-5996 GCA_013316135.1 Clostridia bacterium | reverse complement strand
AGATAGTTTGTTTATAATATGACGATAAAATTTTTATGCAACAGGCAAGAGTTTGACAATGATTATAAAGATATTCTGCGGGCTTTTTATCCGCATATTGCTCTTGACAATGATGGAGAGACCTTGTCGCTTGAATTGTATGAAATAGAAGATAATATATTTGATTGTTTGATAAAGTTTAATAATTCAGAAGTTTTAAGAAGTTTTGCTCTTGACAAGGAGTTTCTTGTAGATAAAGAAAGCGAATTCTTTGAGATAAAACGAAATGCGCAGATAAAAAGACACAGCAAGGTTGCGCTATACGAATTTTTAGTTGAATTGACAAGTTGTGAGTTGCCGTATGGCTCTTTGACGGGTATTCGTCCTACAAAACTTTATCACGAGACTCTTGAGAAAGGGCTTGACGCCGAGGATTATTTTTTGAATACGCTCAAGGTGTCGCAAGGCAAAGTAAACTTAATCAGGCATATATGCGACAATCAAAAGGACTATTATTATGTCAAGAACAATGAAGTCGACGTATTTGTTAATATTCCTATATGCGTATCGAGGTGCAGTTACTGTTCTTTTATTTCGGCAGAGTTGAAGAGAGTAAAACAATTCGTTACTCCGTATTGCGATATACTTATAGACGAACTGAGATGTACTAAAAGAATTATAGACAAAATGGGATTGAAAGTTTCGTCGGTTTATATTGGCGGAGGTACGCCGACGTCTCTTGACGACGTCAATTTTGAGAGAATAATAAGAGAAAGCAAGTTTGATTGCGACGAGTATACTGTCGAGGCGGGGAGACCCGATACCATTACTAAGTCTAAATTGGATATTATGAGTAAGTACGGCGTCACGAGAATTTCCGTCAATCCGCAGACTTTCAATCAAAAGACGCTTGATCTGATAGGCAGAAGTCACACGATAGACGAGATTTACGCCGTATATAAAATGGCGAGAGAGTACGACTTTGACATAAATATGGACTTGATTGCTATGCTGCCTGACGAGAACTTTGAAGATTTTCGCAATTCAGTAGATTGCGCTATTGCGCTTGATCCAGACAATATCACGGTACATACGCTTGCCTTGAAGAAGGGCTCTGCGCTTAAAGTAGGCGGATATGACAATTCTTCTTTTGATTTGGCAAGTTCTATGGTAGATTATGCGCAAAAAACGCTTGAAAAAAACGGATATATGCCGTATTATATGTATAAGCAGAAGTATATGAGCGGTAATTTAGAAAACGTAGGTTATTGCAAAAAGGGCAAGGCGTGTATATACAATGTTCATATTATGGAAGAAGTGTCAAGCATTATCGCCAACGGCGCAGGGGGAATATCCAAAAGGATATTCGACGGCGACAGGTTAGAGAGGCTTGCGAATCCCAAAGGACTTGACGTATATCTTCAAAGACGTGATAAAATGCTTGAAGATAAAGAAAAGTTCTTTTCTTAAGAAATTCGTAATAATAGGTAGGTGTTTTAATGAGAAAAATATTGAGAAACTTTGTTATAATAGTTGCTTTGATGGCAATTATCAGCGTTGTGGTGCTTTCGGGATGCGTAAAGAATGACGCTCCGCTTGACGGAGAGACCCCAAGCGGAATTGTCGACAGCGGAAATCTTTCAAGCGGAGAAGTTATCGATAGTGGAGAAGAGACACCGAGTGGAGAAATCGTCAGCGGAGATAGCGGAAGCGGCGAAATTACGTCAGGAGAAGAAATCAATAGCGGTGACGAAACGCCAAGCGGAGATATAGGCAGCGGAGAAGAGCAAAAGCCGCAACTTCCAACCGACATAGCAGACTTTTCAGACGAACAAAAAACCGCTCTTTTCAACGCAATTGAAGAACACAAGGCAACAATTTTGAAACGTTGTGGAGTTCCTTACGCTTCAGTTTCAAATACCAAAACAATTGGCTATGATATTGACTTAAGTAACCAAAGTATTAATGCTCTGTACAAAATGACCCGCAACAATGAGGATACATATTTTGTAGTCAAAATTGAAATAAAAACAATTTCACAAAATAATAATTCTATCTCAGTAGAAATTAGTTCGTATTCATTACAAAACAGAATCTATTTTCAAAACGTTGAAAACAAATTCTCTCCCAACGCAGAAAACGTTTATCTATATTTCAACAAAGTCATCTTGCCTGATAATGCAAGGTATTCGGCGTATTCAATCAGCACTATCCCTGGCTTTGGCGCAGGACATTGGCCAATAGTCACAACCAACGCGATGTATACCTTGAGAGGAACGATATATTTCAATTCTTTTGATATTCTCACTGATGGATATGGCAAGTTTACAAAAAGCAGTGACGGCGGAGCAAGATATGAAGAGCGCGGAGGATTTTCATTCCAATTTGGCGACGACAAAACGCTGTGGGCAGATGACTTTAACGGTTGAGTAAGTATAGATATAAAATAATTATTATTTTTTAATTATAAATCGCTTGCAACGGCGATTAAAGTGTGTTAGAATGTTATTGTATCTCAAAGGGATACTGCGTAGTAACATAGTCTAGGTTTGACAACGACTCCGATGTCTTACTTGGCTATCGCTAAATTAATAATTTCAAGAAAGGAGGCTAAAAATGGAAATTATCAACGTAAAAGAAATGAGCAAACAAGAAGTTATCAACGCTTTTGCAAAGCACGAGGGAGATACCGGATCTCCGGAGGTTCAAATCGCGCTCTTGACGCAGAGAATTTTGCAACTCAACGACCACTTTGCAGAGCACAAGAATGACTTCCACTCAAGAAGAGGCTTGTTGCAGATGGTAGGTAAGAGAAGAAGTATGTTGAAGTACCTAAAAGATACCGACATAGAGCGTTACCGTGAATTGATTGCAAAACTCGGCATCAGAAAGTAAAAAATTTAGGGTTGTCTTTTGACACCCCTAATTTTTATGCCAAACTTAAAATTTTGATTAAATTACTAATTATTGGAGGTTAGTTTGATGATAAATAGAAAGATTTTTACAACCACTGTCGGCGGTAGAGAAGTCAGTGTTGAGACAGGCGCATATTGCGGACTCAGCAATGGCAGTTGTATCGTAAGATGTGGCGAGACTGCCGTAATGGTCAACGTGACTATGGCAAAAACTCCCAGAGACGGAATTGACTTTTTCCCACTCGGAGTAGATTATGAAGAAAAAATGTATTCTGTAGGCAAGATTCCTGGCGGTTTCAAAAAGCGCGAGGGCAGAGCAAGCGACAAGGCTATATTGACTTCAAGACTTATAGACAGACCGCTCCGTCCGTTGTTCCCAAAGGGATTTTTCAACGACGTTGCAGTAGTTGCTACGGCTTTGTCGGTTGATCCCGATCTTCCGCCAGAAGTATACGCAATGGTAGGCAGTTCTGTTGCTTTGAGCATATCCGATATACCTTTTGCAGGACCTACCGGTTCAGTAATTGTTGGATATGTAGACGGACAGTATATTATCAACCCAAATACCGAGCAAAGAGAGAAGTCAAGACTTCACTTGTCTTTGAGCGGAACAAAAGAGGCTATCTTGATGGTTGAGGCAGGCGCAAACGAACTCACTGAAGAAGAGATGATTGGCGCAATCCTGTTTGGTCACGAAGAGATCAAGAAGATAGTTGCATTTATTGAGGATATTCAAAAGCAAATCGGCAAGGAGAAGATTGTACCAAATCTTTATCATCCGACTGCTGAAATCGAAGAGGCTGTCAAGGCTTATGCAGACAAGAAGATGGACGCAGTGCTTGACAACTTCAACAGACAGGACAGAGACAAGGCTGAAGACGCGCTTGACGAGGACGTATTCTCACACTTTGCAGAGCAATTTCCGGACGGAAAGAAGGATATCGCAGAGACCTTGTACGCTATGAAGAAAGCAAAGGTAAGAGCAAAGATTTTGGACAAGGGTATCAGACCCGACGGAAGAAGTCTTGAAGAAATCAGACCTATCTGGTGCGAGCACGGCGTATTGCCGAGAGTTCACGGCAGCGGCGTATTTACCAGAGGACAAACTCAAGTTATGACCATATGTACGCTCGGCAGTCTTTCCGAAGTTCAAAAACTTGAAGGTCTTGACGACGAAGTATGCAAGAGATATATTCACCATTACAATATGCCGCCTTATAGCACAGGCGAGGCTAAGCCGCTCAAGAGCCCAGGCAGAAGAGAAATCGGACACGGCGCTTTGGCAGAGAGAGCGTTGGAGCCAATGCTCCCATCCGTAGAGTCCTTCCCATACGCTATTCGTACGGTAAGCGAAGTTATTTCGTCCAACGGCTCTACGTCCCAGGCTTCTGTATGCGGATCTACTTTGGCGCTTATGGACGCAGGCGTTCCGATCAAGAAACCGGTCGCAGGCGTTGCAATGGGACTTATAAGCAATGAGGACAAGTCTAAGATTTCGGTTTTGACAGATATTCAAGGTCTTGAAGACTTCTTCGGAGATATGGACTTCAAGGTTGCCGGTACTGTAGACGGTATCACGGCTATCCAAATGGATATCAAAATCAAAGGTATCAACGAAGAGATATTGCGCAAGGCTTTGGCTCAGGCTAAAAAGGGCAGATTGTTTATTCTTGACAAGATGCTTGAAGTTTTGCCTGCTCCTCAAAAGTCTTTGTCTAAGTATGCTCCAAAGATTGTATCTTTCAGCATAGATCCAAATAAGATCAAGGACGTAATCGGCAGCGGCGGTAAGGTAATCAACAAGATTATTGATGAGACCGGCGTAAAGATTGATATAGATGACTTCGGCAACGTGCTCGTATCGGGTATCAATGAGGATATGAACGCAAAGGCAAAGAAGACTATCGAACTCATTGCCAACGATCCGGAAATCGATGAAGAATTTGAAGGCAGAGTAGTTAGAATTATGAACTTTGGCGCATTTGTTGAGATTGCTCCCGGTAAGGACGCTATGATTCATATTTCAAAACTCAAGAAAGAGAGAGTTGAGAAAGTTGAGGACGTAGTCAATATCGGCGACAAGGTAAGAGTAAAAGTAATCGATATCAACGACAAGGGCGTTGCGTTGAGACTTTTGGAAGTACTCAAGTAATAAATTCTACAAAATAATTGAGAGAGCAGTCGCGCGATTGCTCTCTTTTATATTTATTGACAATAATATAAATGGATACTATAATGATTATATCTTCTTAATATCGAGGTTAAAAAATGATAGATAACAATGACGAGATTGAGTTGTTGAACGTTGATAATGACGAATGGTGGATAAACGACGGAGTTTTGGAAAACTGTAGAATAGTTGATTGCGAGGATGTCAGAATTCCAGACGGAGTGACAGAGATTGGCGATTATCCTTTTGATAGTTTTGATATGAAGCGTATTTATATGCCTAAGTCAGTGACGAAAGTCGGAGAATTAGGATTTGGTTTTTGTCCCAATTTGCAGGAGATACACATAGCCAACAGAGATATAATATTGCAGAACGAATGTTTCAGCGATTTGGAAAATCTAAAGTCGGTGTATATAGGCGGTCAAAAATTCGAGGTCATTGTTACGCAAGGAAGTTACGGAACAAAAGACGTTCAAGGTAATTGTCTTGAAAGATATCTTGGCGAGGATGAGAGATACGTCGTAGATAGCGATATTAAGAAAATTGGCGAGGCGTCATTCTGTAATTGCTTTTCGATAAGAGAATTGGTGATTCCGCAATCCGTTGAGGAAATCAGCGATAGAGCATTCTTAAACTGCAGCGCCTTGGCTCAAGTCGAGTTGCCTGATAAGTTGGGTATTATCGGTTGGCGCGCGTTTGAGGGATGCAGCGCAATCAGAGAGTTGAGAATACCGCAGTCGGTATTTGTTATTAGAGAAAGAGCCTTTGACGGATGGAAAAGTAATCAAACTATTTATGTTCCGCTTTATTTTAAAAAGTTAAGGTTTTTGCAGAAATGGAGAAGGAATTGTAAGGCAACAGTAATTTATTATTAGAATTTTGAGTATAAAGCGGTAACACAAGGAGTATTATGAAAAACGGCGGTGTAACTA
>WSNH01000085.1 GCA_013316135.1 Clostridia bacterium | reverse complement strand
ACCGGCGCAGTTATACTTGCCTGTTTGGCTCTTTTGGGAGCAAATGATATTCTTCCGTTCACAATCAACTTCTTCAGAATATCGTTTGAGACATAATTTGTATTGTAAAAGACCGCATAATTAGTCCAAGCCATAGGAGCGTTTTGCGACTTTAATTTGCTGTCGATAATAACGCTTTGCAATTGAATTCCTTTATCTTTTGCGGTTTTTTCGATTATAGGAATGTATTTTGCGGTAAAAGGACATCGTGAGTATAGTAAATTACAAAGCCTACTTTGTCAATTTGCGGCTGTTTTGCCACTTCTTTGAATTTTGGTATAGGCGTATTTTAAACTCCTCTTTCTATCGCAGTGATGCCGGTGCGACATACTTTTGAAATCTTGAAGCCCTTTTCATTTTGGTTGTCGGACAGTGTAGTCATAAAAGAGTCGATTTTTTCGGATGTGCCGGTGAGTTCGATTATCATAGACTTTTCTGTTACGTCAACAACAATTGCGCCGAATTTATCACATTGTTCGATTACGAATTTATCGAAAAATTTGTCGTCTACAGTGAGTATTTTTACTAAGGAAAGTTCGCGGTATACGCTTTTGTTTTCTTCCAAAGCCTGTACGCTGATAGTCTCCTGCAATTTTTGCGTTTGACTTATGATTTGCGCAAGTCCGCTCTCGTCGCTTTGAGCTACGACTGTAATTCTTGAAATATGCGGGTCGTCCGTAGCGCTTACGGATAGCGAGTCTATATTAAATCCTCTTCTTCCAAACAGAGAAGAAATTCTTGCAAGCACACTGGAATTATTTTTTACAACTATTGATATGACGTTTTTCATATTTCACCTCGCATTTTATATTATCTATTATACATATACCTTTCTCAAAAATCAACTAATACCGATATAGTTAATCAAATCAAATTGCGCTGGAATTGGCAAATTGAGAATTATACAACTCATAATAGAAGCCTTGCTTTGCAAGCAATTCCTCGTGGTTTCCTTGTTCGATAATATTGCCGTCTTTCATTACGAGTATTACGTCGCAGCTTCTTATTGTAGAAAGTCTATGCGCAACGATAAATGAAGTTCTGCCTTGCATTATTCTGTAAAAAGCTTCTTGAATTTTCATCTCCGTACGCGTATCTATCGACGACGTGGCCTCGTCAAGAATAAGCATTGGGGGATGAGTAAGCATTATTCGGGCTATGCAGAGAAGCTGTCTTTGTCCCTGCGATATATTGTCGCCGTTTTCCGTAAGAAGAGTATCGTACTTGTCAGGGAATTTTTCAATGAAATCGTCTGCGCCTGCGAGCCGCGCGGCGTCCATTATCTCTTCAAGCGTCGCGTCTTGCTTGCCGTATGCAATATTATCTCTTATCGAACCTTCAAAGAGCCAACTCTCTTGCAATACCATACCGTAACTGTCTCTCAGACTAGTTCTGGTGATTTGTCTTATATCTTTGCCAGACATAGAAATAGAGCCTTTATTGACGTCGTAAAATCTCATAAGTAAGTTGATAAGCGTAGTCTTTCCGCAGCCGGTAGGTCCTACGATTGCAATCTTTTGTCCCTGTTTTACGTGCAAATCAAGTCCTTGTATGAGAGGCTTTTCCGGGACATAACTGAAATATACGTTGTCTATATCCAAAGTACCGTCGCAATACTCAAGAACTTGGTTTTGGCTGTCACTTTCTTCTACTTCTTGATCTAGCAGCGCAAATATTCTCCTTGACGCCGCTACTGCAGACTGAATCTCTGTGATGACGCCGGTGATTTCGTTAAAAGGCTTCGTGTATTGATTGGCGTAGGTAAGACAGGTCGAGAGCAAGCCAATCGGCAAGCCTTTTGGGGACCCCGCCCACAGTGATATAAGCGCGCCAACAACACCTACGCTTGCGTATACCAAATTGTTGACAAAACGTGTGCAAGGATTTATCAAAGCGCCGTAGAATTGCGACTTGAATCCGCAATCGTAAAGTTCTTTGTTGAGTTTTTCAAAATCTTTCTGGCATACGTCTTCTTGACAAAATGCCTGAATGAGACTGCGCCCCGTAAAAATTTCTTCTACATATCCGCTTACTTCGCCGCGCTTTACCGCCTGAGCGGCAAATGTCTTGTGCGAGCGCTTTGTAATAAACGCCGCAACGCAGAGCGAAAGGGGGGTGAGAACCAATACCACAAGCGCAATAATCCAATTGAGATAGAATAATATACCAAGCGTCGCGCCTATCGTAAGCACACCGCTGAAGAGTTGAGTAAAGCCTTGCAAAAGTCCTTCTGACACTTGGTCTATGTCGCTTGATATACGAGCTATAATATCTCCTTGACGCTGTGTGTCTATATACTTCAAAGGCAAATTATTGATGTGTTCAAAGAGTTGGTTGCGGATATTGCGCACGGTCTTGCAGGTGAGCGAGTTGACGCTCGCAGAAAGCGTCCATTGCGCAATTGCGCCTACGACTATCATTGCTACGATTATGCAGATATAATCGAATACTTTATCAAAATTTACCGCGCCTTCAATCATATAGTCGATTGCATAGCCTGTCATAAGCGGTATGAGTATAGATACGGCTACTGACAGAATAGACGCAATAAAAGATATCGCTATAAGCGGAGCGTAAGGTTTGGTATATCCGATCAGTCTAAACAAAGTACTTTGTCTTTTAGTCTTCATCTTTCACCTCCGCCGCGATTATCTCGTTGGGATTTTTTTGTTGAGAATTGCATATTTCGCGATATATATCGCAAGTTTTGAGCAAATTATCGTGCGTGTCTATTCCGACAACGTCGCCTTTGTCGAGCACTATTATCTTGTCGGCATTTTTGATAGACGTCGCTCTTTGAGATATTATTATCTTTGTAGTATCTTTTGGTAGATTTTCGTTGAGCGCTTTTCTCAATGCAAGGTCTGTTGCAAAATCAAGAGCGCTCATACTGTCGTCGAGTATCACTATTTCAGGATTTCCCACAAGCGCGCGAGCAATGGACAGTCTTTGACGTTGTCCGCCGGAAAAGTTCTTTCCTTTTTGCTGAACCGGCGCGTCCAAACATTCGCTTTTTTGCATCACAAAATCGTATGCTTGCGCAGTTTTAAGCGCAGATATTATCTCGTCGTCGGTTGCGTTTTTTTTCTTCCATTGCATATTCGAGCGTATAGTTCCGCTGAAGAGCATAGCAAGTTGCGGAACGAGTCCTATCTTGCCGCGAAGTTGTCTGAGAGGATATTTTTTTATGTCCACGCCGTCAATTTCAAGGACGCCTTGCGACACGTCGTAAAATCTCGGCAACAAATTTATAAGCGTAGATTTACCGCTGCCGGTACCGCCTATTATACCTACCGTTTCTCCCTTTTGTATGTCGACGTTTAGATTTTTTAGCGCCGGAGATCCGCTTCCGTATGCAAAACTTACATCTTTGAATGATATGGCGGGAGCGCCGTCGATGGGCGAGATATCCGTGTTTTCGTTGTCATTGATTACCGGCTTGGTTGCGAGCAACTCGCTTACGCGCTTTGCAGACGCGTACGATTTTGAGAAAAGTACCATTACGTTGGCAAGCACAACCAACGCCAACGAAATTTGCATCATATAGTTGATAAAAGCAATCAATTCTCCTTGAGTGAGGGCGCCTGCGTCAATCTTATTTCCTCCGAAATAGAGAAGCGCAACGATTGCCATATTGATAATAATAAATGAAATAGGATTGAGCAGAGCAGATACTTTTCCGATTGCAATTACGCTCTTGGCATAATCCTGTGTGGAGTCCTCAAAACGTTTTTGTTCTCTTTCTTGCTCGGTGAAGGCTCTGACGACTCTCATACCGTTGAGGTCTTCTCTTGCAATGGAAGTAATCTTGTCAAGTTTCTTTTGATTTTTGGTATATACCGGCAAAGTCTTTGACATAATCAGCCACAATACCAAAGCCACAAGAGGAGCGGCTACTAAGAATATCCAGCACATTGAAGGCTTAAGTATTATTGCTGACACTGTAGCGCCTATTACGAGGAAAGGCGCGCGTATTGCAAGACGTATCAGCATTGCGACGCCGAGTTGTACTTGATTGATATCGCTATTGAATCGCGTCACCATAGATGATACGCCGTATTCGTCGCTGTTGCTCATAGAAAGGGTATTTATGTGATAAAAAAGCACGTTGCGCAGTTCGGTGCCAAAGCCCTGCGAACATCTTGAAGCGACGTATTGACAAAAGAGCGCGGCAGCCAATCCTACTACTGCAAGCAGTACCAGCACTCCGCCCATTTGCAAGATGTACGTTTTGTCATTGCCGTTGATGCCTTTGTCGATAAGTTGAGCCATTACATAGGGGACGATAAGTTCAAATATGGCTTCCAAAAGTTTGAATATCGGACCTAATATCAAATGTTTTTTATACTTTTTTAAGTAAGGATAAAGATTTGACATAAAATACCATTCCTTATATTGACTATCTTTTAAAATTATTATAAAATATTATATAATGTAAACGATAATTATGCAACTGTTGGAGCATAATTAAATAATAGAAAGTCATTATCAAAATATGAGGTAAGAATGAAGGACGGCTTTATAAAATGCGGCTGCGCGTCAATTGATGTGATCGTAGGCGATTGCGAAAAAAACGCAAAGGCTATAGTTGAAGAAATCATCAAGGCGGACAAGTTGTGCATCAAGTTGTTGGCGTTGCCCGAGTTGTGCGTATGCGGATACACTTGCGGCGATCTTTTGTTGCACGATACGCTCTTAGACGGCGTGGAAAAGGCAATAGAATACGTACTCAAAAACACGTCTAAGACAGACGTCGTGACGGTGATAGGCGCGCCTCTTCGCAACGGCGGGAAGTTGTTTAACTGCGCAGTAGCGATATATAAAGGCGAGATATTGGGCGTCGTTCCCAAAGAAAATATACCCAACTATGGAGAGTTTTACGAGGCGAGATACTTTGTCGGCGGGTGCGATACCGACTTTATTGAGATAGAGGTCGCCGGCAGGACTGCGCCGTTTGGACAAGCGGTGTTTGTCAACGAAAGCCTAAAAGAATATGCTTTCGGCGTAGAGATATGCGAAGATATGTGGGTGGCGAATTCACCTTCAATAGCGCTGACGGAGAACGGCGCAAATATAATTGTCAATATCTCTGCAAGCGACGAAGTTATCGGCAAAGCCGAATACAGAAAAACTCTTGTTACCGCGCATTCGGGCAAACTTAACTGCGGTTATATATATGCCAGCGCAGGAGAAGGGGAATCGACTACGGATATGGTCTTTGCGGGGCATAACCTCATTGCGGAGAGCGGTAACATTCTTGAAGAAAGCGCTTTATTTGAAAACAGCCTTATTTATACGGATATAGACGTAAAACGCATTGCGTACGAAAAAAGACGCGTCAATACGTTTAAGGCGGCAGAAGATCTGGGCTACGTCTATTTTGAGCAGGATCTGTCGCAGAATAAATTGACAAGGAAGTTTTCTCCCACGCCTTTCGTACCAAGCGACGAGGAAAAACGCAACGACAGATGCGAACTTATACTCAAAATGCAGGCTATGGGATTGAAAAAACGCTTGGCGCATACCAATTCAAAAAGAATAGTCGTAGGTTTGTCGGGCGGACTTGACAGCGCGCTGGCTTTGTTGGTGATGGTCAAGGCTGTAGATTCTCTTGATATGGACAGAAAGAGCATTTTGGCGGTTACTATGCCTTGTTTTGGCACGACGAGTAGAACAAAGTCAAACGCTGAGATTTTAGCAAACGGTTTGGACGTTGATTTTAAGAGCGTAAACATATCCAAGTCGGTTGAGAGACACTTTGAGGATATAGGGCAGTCAAAAGAGACTTTAGACGTGACTTTTGAGAACGCGCAGGCAAGAGAACGCACGCAAGTGCTTATGGATATTGCCAACAAAGAGGGCGGACTTGTCGTAGGTACAGGAGATTTGTCTGAACTTGCTCTCGGTTGGGCGACCTATAACGGCGATCATATGTCTATGTATGGGGTCAACGGCTCAATTCCCAAGACTTTGGTTAGATATTTAGTAAAGTATTATGCAGATACTTGCGATAGCGATGACGCGCGCAAGGCTCTTCTTGATATACTCGACACGCCTGTTAGTCCAGAGTTATTGCCGTCAAAGAATGAAGAAATATCCCAACAGACGGAAAGTATTGTAGGACCTTATGAGTTGCACGACTTTTTCCTTTACTATATAATTCGTTGGGGATATTCGCCAAAAAAGGTTTATCGCATAGCGCGCAATACATTTGCAGGCAAGTACGATAAAGAAACTCTTCTCAAGTGGTTGAAGAATTTTTACAAGAGATTTTTTGCTCAGCAATTCAAGCGATCCTGTTTGCCTGACGGACCCAAGGTTGGCAGCGTAACGCTCTCTCCAAGAGGGGATTGGAGAATGCCGAGCGACGCAAGCGCAAGACTGTGGCTTAAGGAATTGGAAAGTTTATAGTTTTTAATAGATAGTAAAAAGTTTTTTCAGACGGATTTAACAAATATAATCACGGACTGAATATAAAAATATTTATATGTCACTTTGACTTCATTGAAGTGAAGTGGAGAAATCTAAAATTACGGCAAGCATACAATGCTTGCCGTATTATACTTTTGGTGAATTATACTATCAAGTGCAACACCCAATAAAAAGAAAGAAGTTCATACAAATCTCTGGTATAATAAGTTTACC
>WSNH01000084.1 GCA_013316135.1 Clostridia bacterium | reverse complement strand
ATATTATAATGTATCTATGCTGGATAGGTGTACGACAAACTATTTAAATTCTTTTGATAAGTTGGCGTTGGCAATCAGCGGCGGCAGAGACTCTATGGCGCTACTGCATTGGTTTTGCCAAAACTTTTCTAAAGATAAATTTTTTGTCGTCACTGTGCATCACAATCTGCGTGGCGACGAGGGCAGAAGAGACAGGGATTTTGTCTTGGAATATTGCAAGTCGCGCGGCGTAGACTGCAAAGTATATGAAGAAGACATTCCGACGTTTTGCAAGGCGGGAGGATATACAGTCGAGCAAGGCGCGAGAATAAGACGCCGTCAGATATTTGCAGAGATAGTTCAGAACGGACGGGCGCAAAGAGTAGTTACCGCTCATCACGCGCAAGATCAGGTGGAAAGCGTGCTTATGCATATTTTCCGTGGCAGCGGTATTAAAGGCTTGAAGGGTATGAGTCTTGACGATAGGATGTTGTTTCGCCCTATGTTGAAAGTTTCGAGGGAGCAAATTGAAGCATATATTCTTGCCAACGATATACCTTACGTTGACGATTCTTCCAACGATAGCGAGGATTATACGCGCAATAAATTGAGATTGCAGATTTTGCCATTGATACGAGAGGCTTATGGCGGAGCGGACTGCAACATCTTGAGACTGTCGGAAAGAGCCGCCGAGATATGCGATTATTTGGACGACCGCAGTTGTAATTTTACCGTCAGGCAGGGCGAAACTTTTATACCTATTGCCGTATTGCAGGGTGAGAGAGTTATTGCGGCAAACACAGTGATAAACGCCGTCGACGGTATTACTACGAGAGTTGATTTGAATCAAAAGCATATCGACGCGATTATTGCGCTTAAGGACAAGCCTACGGGAGCAAGCGTAAGTCTTCCGTTTTCGCTTACGGCGCACAGAGAGGGGGAATACGCAGTGCTTGCTAAGGTGCAAGAGAAGACTTACAGCGGTCGTATAGACGGCTACGGCGATTATGATTTGGGCGAAGATATATTGAGAGTGTCTAAGGAGCAAGTCGGCAAGTTGCGCTGCGACTTTGACAAACTTTGCGGATGCGAAATACGCAACAGAAGAGCAGGCGATACTTTCAAGCGATATAAAGGCTCGAATAAAAGCCTTGGGGACTATCTTACGGATATAAAAGCGCCAAAACGGATTAGGGACAGTATTGTAGTACTTGCAAAAGAAAATGTCGTGTACGCGCTTCCGCAATACGAGATAGCAGACGCAGTAAAGATCGACGAGAATACTAAAAACGTAGCGTATATTACGATAATAAAGAAAGATAATTGACAAAGGATGAAATTGTGGAAAGAATAAAGAGCGTATTGATTGACGAAGAAAAAATTGCAAAGAGAGTGGCAGAACTCGGAAAGCAAATCGAGCAGGACTATGCGGGCAAATGTCCGGTCGTCGTCGCCATACTCAAAGGATCAATCATTTTTTACGGAGACTTGGTTCGTAAGATAAATCTACCTATGAGATTTGATACTATGGCTGTGTCGAGTTACGGCTCTGGCACGGTGTCGAGCGGCAACGTCAAGATAAAAAAAGATTTGTCCAAAGATATAAGCGGAGATGACGTGCTATTGATCGAGGACATAATCGACAGCGGCAATACGATGAAAGCGCTTACGGCTTTGTTGGAACACAGAGGCGCAAAGAGTATCAAGGTATGTTCATTTTTGGACAAACCAAGTCGTAGGACTACGGATTTTGAGGCAGATTATGTGGGATATTCCATACCCGATGAATTTGTCATAGGCTATGGATTGGATTACGATGAAAAGTATCGCAATTTGCCATACGTCGGCGTACTTGAAATAACAGATTGACGAGGATATAAATTGTTTGACGAAAAGACGAGTATTGAACTCAAGACTCTTGCCAGTTATTTTCCTATAGATAAGCCACTGTATGCAGTAGGCGGCTGCGTGAGGGATTATTTGAGAGGAAAAGACTGCTACGATATCGATCTTGCGGGAGGAGTTAAGCCCGAAGAATTAGTCGGAATACTAGGCGCGTCTCCATTTGGAGTAGTTAGCGCGTCACCGAGATTGGGGACTGTCATTATCAAGGGTAAAAGCACTTATGAATATACGACTTTTCGTATCGACAGTTATCCTTCCGGAAGCGGCGTGCATACGCCTACTCAAGTAGAATTTACTGACGATTTGACGGTGGACGCAAGAAGACGCGACTTCAAGTGCAACGCAATATATTACGGTATTAGAGAAGGACGAATCATAGACCCTTTGGGCGGTATAAAGGATATAGAACTCAACGTATTGTCTACTACCGTAGATCCCGATACCGTATTGTCACAGGACGGCTTGAGAATATTGAGACTTGCGCGTTTTGTATCTACGTTAGGATATTGTATAGAAGAGCGTACCTATGAAAGCGCACGTAGACTTGTAGGCAGACTCAATGAGATAAGCGTCGAGAGAATAAGGGAAGAACTCAACAGAATTTTAGCAGGCAAGCATTGCTACAAAGCACTATGTTTTATGCGCGATATCGGGGCTTTAAAAATCATATTACCCGAACTTGCTGCAAACGACGGCGTGCCGCAAAAGGCTGAGTATCACAAATACGATGTGCTTGAGCATACTTTCAAAGTTGTCGAGGAGTGTCCTCCGCAAGTGAGACTGGCTGCTTTGTTCCACGATATAGCAAAGGGGATATGTCAGGCAAAAGACGGCAATATGTATTTCCATAATACTGTCGGCGCAGAAATGACTGAGGATATTATGAAAAGACTCAAATATCCCAACCGCGAGATAGAGCGCACGGCGCGAATGGTGAAGTTGCATATGTTTGACATCAACGGCAATACCAAGGAGAGCAAGTGCAGGAGATTTATTGCCAATAATATAGACATTTTCGACGATATGCTTGCGCTTTTTGAAGCAGACTGCATAGGTACCGGACATTTTCAAAATTCAAGGACTGCAGACAAGTTGAGGAAGATATATGCCAAGATGCTTGAAGAAAAAGTCCCTATGAGTATTAAGGAACTTGCTATCAACGGCAAAGATTTGCAGTCGCTCGGTTATGACGGCAAGGAGATAGGTCGGATGCTCAACGAGATATGGGATATTGCTTTAATAGGCGGTGCCGTCAATAGAAAAGACGCTCTTATGGGCATTGCGAGAAGAAAAATTAAAAGGTGAAATAAATGGAGAAGGCATTATTGATTTGTGCGATAATTTTGCTTGGCGTAAGCGTTGCTTTGGGCATTGCCAATCTTTTGTATACTAAGAAAAAGAACAAGGATGCAAAGGGCGGAGAAGACCTTATGGGCGAAATAGATACGCTCAACAACAACTTGAATGAAGTCAAAAATCTAATAAACGAGCACATTACCAAAGAGAAAGATAATTTGTCTGTTAATCTTACAAACGTCATAAATACTTCCAACACTTCTTTGGCGTCTATGCTAGACTTCTATATGAACGGATTTAAAGATACATTGAAAGACAATCTTACTGCGACGAAAGAGACGTTGGAAGAGATACGCAGAGAGATGAAGAACGCGACTGCAGATATGAGCAAAGTGACGGAGCAATCTCTCAATTCTCTCAAAAGCGAAATGCAGGACACGCTTGATAAAATGAGCAAGACTATAGAAAAGTCTCTTGATAGGATAGGCAACGATCTCAAGCAATCGCTTAAGGAAGTGAGAGACGACAACAGAAGTCAACTTGAGAGAGTGCGCGACAACAATGCGGCTCAACTTGAAAAGATGAGAGAGACCGTCGACGAAAAACTTACCTCTACTCTTAACAGCAGAATTACAAGCGCTTTTGAGGTCGTTCAAAAATCTATCGACAGCGTGCAGCAAGGCTTTGGCGAAATGAAAGAGTTGACCGGAAAAGTCGGCAATCTAAATAAGATGTTTGCCAACGTCAAGACGAGAGGCGGTTGGGGTGAAGTTGCGCTTGAAAGCCTTCTCGATCAGATTCTGTCTCCGGAGCAATACCAAAGACAGTTTAGGCTTGACAGAAATTCTCAAGAAATGGTCGATTTCGTTATTGTTATGCCGGGGCAAAGCGGAGAGAAACTGTATTTGCCTATAGATTGCAAATTTCCTCTCGATCGTTACATAGAACTTGTTAATGCAAGCGAGAGCGGAGATACTCTGAGAATAGAAGTTGCAAAAAAAGATCTTGTCGCTCAAATTAAAAAAGAGGCAAAGAGCATATCTCAGAAGTACATAAGAATCAACTCTACTACGCCTTTTGCCGTGATGTATTTGCCAAGCGAAGGTCTTTATGCGGAAATCGCAAAAGACAGCGCGTTGACTGCTCAAATACAGACGGAATACCGCGTGACGATTTGCGGACCTACTACCGTAACGGCGCTTCTCAACAGTTTGCAAGTTGGTTTTACGACGCTAAAGATACAAAAGCAAAGCGGCGAAATTGCAAAGACCTTGCAACAATTCCAAAAGGATTTCAGAAAGTATACTGAACTTGTTTCAAAGGTAAAGGGACAGGCTGAGACTGTAGTCAAAAATATAAGCGAAATGGAAAAACGAAACGAACTGATCAACAAAAGGCTTGCAAAGGCAGGCGGAGAATTGCCGCAAGAGGAAGAAGAAAAATTGATTGCAAGCGACGTGGACGATATAGGTGAATGATGAAGATAGATTTACACATACATAGCGTATTGAGCGACGGCACGGACGCGCCGAAGGCGATAGTCGATAAGGCACAAAGTCTTGGCGTCAAGTGCCTGTCAATCACCGATCACGATTGTATTAAGGCAAACGCAATCGCCAAAGAATATGCTTTATCCAAGGGTATACAATATATCAACGGCGTTGAACTGTCGACGTTTTCCACGCAGGAAATACATATATTGGGCTATGCTTTTGACGAAAACAACGGTATGCTTTTGGAAAAACTCGATTATTTTGAAAACAAACGTAAGGAGAGAGCAGGGTTAATCCTTGACAGGCTTTATGATATTGGCATAAAGATTGACAGAGACCAATTGCCGGCAGACAGCGCAAGCGTAGGCAGACTTCATATTGCAAAACTTATGATGTCGGCAGGTTACGTTTCGAGTATTCCAGAAGCCTTTGACAAATATCTCGGCGCCAACGGGAAAGCGTATTATCCGTCAAAAAGAATAACGCCCATTCAGGGTGTAGAACTTATCAGCAATGCGGGAGGCTATGCCGTGATTGCGCACCCATTGAGACTTGTTCAACAGCGCAAGTTAGAGACTCTTGTCGAAGGCTTAAAGGCATTCGGACTTGCGGGGGTGGAAGCGTACTATCCGACTCACGACGAGATGATGAGCAAGACTATTCTATCCGTAGCAAAAAGAAA
The DNA here is from genome assembly GCA_013316135.1 of Clostridia bacterium. Taxonomy (GTDB): domain Bacteria; phylum Bacillota; class Clostridia; order Christensenellales; family UBA3700; genus RACS-045. The sequence goes on along the minus strand of WSNH01000084.1, from coordinate 1,390 downwards.
CAGACTTATTGCCACCGGCGGCACGGATTATCACGGCGCCAACAGAAATATTGAATTGGGTAGCGTCGAATACAGATTGGACGGATATACTGCGTCCAAACTTGGTATAAGTAATAAGGAAGCGCTTTAAAATATAATTATGTGGAGAACATATTATATATTTACATATAACAAAATAAGATATTTAAATGATTGACGGAATAATATCGTTTTTGTTATGTAAAATCTGGTAGTTATAATACATTTGTAAAATTATCAATATTTGTTATATATTTAAGTATTAATTGTATTTTTGAGTTCATATCGTTGACATAAATATCTATATTAAGTCATAATATTATCGGATATTCGGCGGCGCGCTGTCGGTTGTTCCTCAATATAAAGAGAAGTGAAGTAATATGAAGAATGTTTTTATAGTAAATCCTACGGCAGGTATAAAAAATCCTCTTGCCGATATAGAATCCAAACTCAAAGGAAAGCAAGGGTTTGATTATGAGATTTATGTTACTCAATCCAAAGGCGACGCGACGAGATATGTTTCGCAAAAGTGTCGCGAATGTGATGAGGATATCACTTTTTTTTCTTGCGGAGGGGACGGTACTCTCAACGAAGTCGCAAGCGGTATGGTAGGGCACGACAATGCTATATTGGCAATATATCCTAGCGGCAGCGGCAACGATTACGTTAAGTATTATGGAGATAAGCAGGAGTTTCTCAATATTGATAATTTAATTGAAGGCAAAGAGACTAGGATAGATTTGATACAAGTCGGCGACAGGTATGCCGTGAATGCTTGCCACTTTGGTTTGGACAGCGCAGTTGCAAAGAAGATGATGGAGGTCAAGCATAAAAAGATTATCGGCGGTAAGAACGCATATAATACTGGCGTACTTTACGCGCTGTTTACTGCTCTCAAGACTAAGTGCAGAGTGATAGGCGACGGAGAATATCTCAACGACGATAAGATTCTTATTTGCACTTGCGTCAATGGAAAGTATGTGGGCGGATCTTACAAGTGCGCGCCTAGGTCGCTCAACGACGACGGATATATGGAAGTGTGCTGTATCAAGCCGGTGTCAATTTTTAAATTTTTGAAGTTTATGAAGCATTATAAGGTTGGAGATTATCTTGATATGCCGGAGCTTGCTTCTTATCTCACCTATAAGAGATGTAAAAAAGTAGAGATTATCGGCGGACAAAAAAAATTTATAATAAGTCTTGACGGCGAAGTCGTCGCCGGCGATAGTTTTGAAGTAAATATATTAAAAGGCGCTTTGCGTTTTATAGTTCCCAAGACGCTTTGCTAAGAGTAGTAATCTTCGTGGACTTCCCAGTGGGGATTTATGGCGTTACTGTGAAAAGTCGAACGCAAGATTGGAAAATGCGTCAC
>WSNH01000083.1 GCA_013316135.1 Clostridia bacterium | reverse complement strand
CAAAACTTTCCGACAATGCGTTTAATCTTTATGCTATCTTTGCGGCAGGCGGCAAGATAAGACCCGATAATTTGTTCTGAATTAGAAATATGATTTAAGAAAAACGCGCGTCATAAGACGCGCGCCGTATTTATTATCTAACGATTTCTCTGAGTCTTGCAGCCTTGCCGAACTTGTTACGCAAGTAATAGAGTTTTGCTCTTCTGACTCTGCCGTGACGAACTACCTTGATGCTGTCGATTTTTGGCGAGTGAAGCGGGAACGTTCTCTCTACGCCGATACCGAAAGATACTCTTCTTACAGTAAAGGTCTCTCTGATGCTACCGTTTTTGAATGCAATAATCACGCCCTCAAAAGCCTGAATTCTTTCCTTGTCGCCTTCTTTAATCTTGACGTTGACTCTTACTGTGTCGCCGATTGCAAGTTCTGGAAGATCTGTGCGCATTCCTTCTTTTTCTACGATGTCTACAATATTCATTTGACTTACCTCCAATTTTGAAACGAAATATTCTTGCGCGGTTTGGGATTTTGTCCGACAGAGGAATATCCGAAGTCATTGACTGAACTATTTTAACATTAAAAAAATCTTTATGCAAGCGATTTTTATTGATTTTTGCATATTTTTATAAAAACAAACAATATATTTTCTTTATTATGCCGATTTGACTTTTGACATATTCCCCCTATAATTTATAACGTTGCCACACAAGAATAGTAATTATCAACTTTTAGATTACTGAAGCGTTACATAGTGAAAGCATTTTTAGTATGCGTCACCTCTCCGCGAAGTATCTCTATCACGTCAAATCTGCAAGGAGAATCGTATTTGCGTTTTGCTGTCAAATACCATTGCGCCGTTCTTATTATGCTTCGCACTTTTTGATTGGTGATACTCTCTATCGGCTGTCCGAATTTGGTATTTTCTCGCGCCTTGACTTCGACGAATACGATGGTATCTCTATCTTGAGCAATAATATCTATCTCGCCAACTTTGGTGTTGAAATTACGTTCCAATATAGCATAGCCTTGCTTTTTAAGATATTCTACAGCGACGTTTTCGCCCTCAATACCCGACTTTCTATTATTCATAGACTAATCTTCTTTACCGACGAAATTCTTGATAAAACTTCTGCGGTGTATCGGACAGGCGCCGATATTCTTCAACGCCTCTATATGCTTTGCCGAGCCGTATCCCTTATTAGAGGCAAAATCATATTCGGGATATTTTTGGCTCATTTCCACCATAAATCTATCTCTCGTGACCTTTGCGACAATAGACGCGCAAGCAATAGAATAACTCTTGGCGTCGCCCTTGATAATGGGTTCTATCGGATATTTGCAATCTATATTCACGGCGTCGATAAGCACGACGTCGGGCGGAAGTTCCATACCGTCTATTGCCCTCTGCATACACCTCTTGGTAGCGGCTAAAATATTGATTTCGTCAATTACTTTTTCGTCCGCCCACTCTATTTTGCAAGCAAGAGCCTTTTGCATAATCTTGTCAAAAAGTATCTCTCTGTTTTTTTCGCTGACTTTCTTTGAATCGTTGACGCCTTGAATTATATCCTCGTCATCGAGAGGCATTATTACGCAAGCCACGACGACGGGTCCCGCCAAAGGTCCTCTGCCGACTTCATCGACACCGGCAATATATTTTTTGCCCATATCAAGATATTTATGCTCATATTCAAGCATAGTAAAAGTGTCGTGTTTTGTCCTTGCCATAATAATTTCCTTTTGTATTTTTTGACGTTTTAAGCTCTTCGACTTCATTTTATTTAACTCAATATTACTTTTTGTCACATTGAGCATAGTCAAAATGTCTATATCCGTATTGATTGAGATTTCTCCACTGCCGTCGAAATGACAAAACTTTGTCAATTAATGGTCAAACAGCATAATTGAAAAATGCTCAATAAACCGGATAATCCAACATTATTTTGCCAAGTTTTTGACTTTTGAAGTCATTGACGATAGCCTTTGCGGTACGGTCGTAATCATATCCTTTTTTACCTAACAAATAGCCTCTGCTCTTGGCTATATCGTCAAATACTGCGACCGTATCCTCATTGATTTTATCTAATTTGTATCTAGCGCAAAAAATGTCGTGACAATGCTCATTGCAATACTTGATTATCTCAATCGCAAGATCGTCAAGGTGCAATATGTCTTCCTTAATAGAGCCAATGAAAGCAAGATGCAACGCCTTTTGCTGGTCTTCAAACGCAGGCGGAAGCGCGCCCGGCGTGTCAAGCAACTCAATCCCCTCGGCAAGGCTCACCCACTGCTTGCCTCTTGTCACGCCGGGACGGTTGCCCACGATAGTTCGCTTGTCTTTGCAAAGGCAGTTGATCAGCGTAGACTTGCCGGTATTAGGCACTCCAACTACCATTGCTCTTATACTCTTCTTTGCGCCCTTTTGCGCATATCTCTCGATCATATCGGCATTGATTTGGCGCAACTTGTCAATGATTTGATTACGCTGTCTGCCTGCGATATTGTCGGCTACGACAAAGTTTTTGCCTGCTTTGTTAAAATACTCTGTCCACAGTTTGGCGTCCTTTTGCTCAACCAAATCGCTCTTTGTGAGAACATACAAAATGGGTTTGCCCTTTATCATTTCGTCAAACTTTGGATTGATACACGACGATATTGCTCTGCAATCAAGGACGTATATAACGCAATCGACTTGCTTTATAGCCTCTTGCATCATTCGCATAGCCTTGGTCATATGCCCGGGGTACCATTGAATATGCATCAATATCCCCCCTCTTCAAACATTTTGTCATATAAGTCGAAAACTTCAAAAATAATATTGTCGTCAGTCACTTCGTCGAGTTTTTGGCGTTTTTCATCCACCTCGAATACAAGTCCGGCATTCTCAATATTGCCCGAGTCGTAGTCCTCTTTGCGTACCAAAATTGCATACAACTTCTTGTCATAGGCAATCAAAGCCATTTGTTCAAAAGCCTGTATTGACTCATCAACGTCGCTCTTGAGATATACGGTCTCGTCGTTTTCCTCGTCAAGCAACTGCTCTATAGCATTTTTGTATCGCATACTACTCTCCTTTTTTGCCATCGGTCTTTTTCTCTTTTTCAAGCGCAGGCAATATCTTTTGATATAAATCGTCTCTTCTTTGGCGAGTAATCTCTATTTGTTTTTGATAACGCCACTTTGCTATCTCCGCGTGATTTCCACTAAGCAACACTTCAGGAACAGCCATTCCCTCGAATACCGCGGGACGAGTGTATTGCGGATACTCCAAAAGTCCGCTTACAAAACTCTCTTCACTCGTGGATTCGCTGCTGCCAAGTACTCCGTCTACATATCTGCTCACTGCGTTGATAAGAACCATTGCAGGCAATTCTCCGCCTGTCAAAACGTAATCGCCTATGGATATCTCTTCGTCGATATCCATCTCGATTATCCGCTCGTCAATCCCCTCGTAACTTCCGCATACGAGCAACAATTCATCTTCTTTGGCAAGCCTTTCGACAGTCTCTTGATTGAGCGTCGCGCCCTTAGGAGATAGATATATCCTCTTGGCTTTATGCTCGCCGTCCAACGCCGTTATTGCGTCGTGCAGAGGCTGCGGAGTCATTACCATACCAGCGCCGCCGCCAAAAGGAGCGTCGTCAGTCTTTTTATGCTTGTCCGTGGAATAATCTCTGATATTGACAATTTGCAAGTCAAGCAAACCTTTTTGCTTTGCCTTGCCAAGTATGCCTATATCCAGAGTGGAAAACATCTCGGGAAATATTGTCGCAACTTTGATTATCATTATTATATTTACCTTGCGTTAAGTCAGTCTAACGTCACCTTGAGCACAGTCGAGAAATCTAAATAATTTTATAAAATAATATTGAGATTTCTCCTTCTATCGAAATGACGTAGAATTTTGTAAAAAGCCGAGCTTAAAATCCCGACAATCATTCTTCATACACAACCAAATCAGCCCAAGCATCTTTGTCAAGCAATATTTTCTTATTATCTATGTCGACTTGCTTGATTATTCTATCTATTGCAGGTATCATTGCCTTGCCTTTGAACGTGGATATCACGTATACGTCGGCTGAGCCGTATTGCAATACGTCAACCAATTTGCCCAACTTTTCGTCGTCTGCAAATACCTCGCAACCCACGACGTCGACGATAAAATATCTGTCTTTAGGCAAATCTATCGCGTCTTTTCTCTCTATTTGAATTTCTTTGTCTCTCAATAGTTCTGCGACGTTGCGATTGTCGACTCCTTCAAAACTCATAAAAATACCGTTAGGCAAGATTCTTACGCCTTTGACTGCGTAAGACTTGCCGTCCAGATATACGCTTTTGAGTTTTTTAAATCTGCTTTCGTCGTCAGTCAAAGGAGATATCTTAACTTCCCCTTTTACGCCCTGCGCTTTTGAGACATATCCGATAGTCAGTCTATCCATTATTATTTTTCAATAATTTCGACGGATACTCTGCGACTGTCTTTGCCGCTGCCTGCCTTTACTATCGTGCGGATAGCCTTGGCAATTCTGCCTTGCTTTCCTATTATCTTGCCGATTTCATCTTTCTCCGCATAGATATTGATGACTGTTATACCGTCCTCGACTTGCGACTTGACTTCAAAAGCCTCTTTGTTGTCGACGAGTTCGTTGACGATAAATCTTACCAATTCTTCCATAATGTCCTCTATTATTTGATGATGTTTTCTTTCTTCAAAAGACCTCTTACCGTATCGGTGGGTTGAGCGCCCACGCCAAGCCAATAGTTTGCTTTTTCGCTGTCAATCTTGACTTCCGCAGGATTCTTAGTAGCGTCGTAATATCCGATATTGTCAAGATACTGTCCGTCTCTTGCCTTTCTGCTGTCGATTGCTACGATACGATAAAATGGGGTCTTCTTTGCGCCCATTCTTGTGAGTCTGAGTTTTACTGCCATTGCTTTAGTTCTCCTTTTTCTTTTGCATCGTTTGATGCGATTTATATTGTTTTTATTTTTATATCTATTATTTTATACGGTGAGTTTTATCCATTCCGCTTACGCTTCAGTCGAAATAACGTTAGGTTAAGTTATAATGATATTACAATCTGTCATTTCGAGCGTAATCGAGAAATCTAGAAAGGCAATTTCATACCTCTCATTCCTCTCTTGCCCATATTGGTCATCTTTTGCATCATATCTTGCGTCTGCGCAAATTGTTTTAGAAGCGCGTTGACGTCCTGCACATTGGTACCGCTACCCATTGCAATTCTCTTCTTTTGCGACGACTTGATTATGTCGGGGTTACGTCTTTCCTTGACGGTCATAGACTGAATGATAGCCTTTGATTTGGCAATCTTACTCTCGTCTATATCAACGTTTTTGCCATTAAGTTTGCCTGCAAGTCCGGGTATCATAGATATCATTTGCGACATATCGCCCATACCCTTCATCTTCTCCATTTGCGCAAGATAGTCCTCAAGCGTAAACGTATTTGTGCGCATCTTCTTTTGCATCTCCAAGGCTTCTTGCTCGCTGAAAGCCGATTGAGCCTTTTCGATAAGCGTAAGTACGTCGCCCATACCAAGTATTCTCGACGCCATTCTATCGGGATAGAATATCTCTATATCGCTGAGTTTTTCGCCTACGCCGCAAAACTTAATCGGTTTGCCCGTGACGGCTCTTATAGACAGCGCCGCGCCGCCTCTCGTGTCACCGTCGAGTTTAGTCAATACAACGCCCGTGACGTCCATAACTTCGTTGAACTTTGCGGCTACGTTGACAGCGTCCTGACCCGTCATCGAGTCTACTACGAGAAGTATCTCTTGCGGATTGAACGACTTCTTAAGTCCGCTGATTTCGTCCATCAGCTCTTCGTCGATATGCAATCTGCCCGCCGTATCTACGATAAGCACGTCGTTGCCCGAGTGCTCGGCTTGCTTGAGTGCCTCTTTGACTATCTTTTGAGGATTGATCTGTCCCTTTTCAAATACCGGTACGTTTGCGTTCTTGCCCACTATCTGCAACTGCTTGATTGCCGCAGGTCTATATATATCGCACGCAACTAGCATAGGATTCTTTCCTTGCTTGCGAAGCATCACGGCAAGTTTTCCGCACATAGTCGTCTTACCGCTACCTTGAAGTCCGCAAATAAGAATGATCGTCGGCGGCTTGTCGGCAATATTTATCTTACTGTGATTGGTACCCATTATCGCAATAAGTTCTTCATTGACGACTTTGATTACCTGTTGGGTCGGATTGAGCCCTTTGAGTATATCGTCTCCCACAGCCTTTTCGCTGACATTGTTGATAAATTGTTTGACTACCGAAAGATTGACGTCCGCCTCCAAAAGAGCAATACGCACCTCTCTCATCGCTTGCTTTACTTCAAGTTCGGTAAGTTTGCCCTTGTCTTTCATTTTGGAAAATATATGCGACAGTCTTTCGCTAAGTCCGCTAAATGCTCCCATTATTCCTCCCTTTGGCGTCTCAATCTTTGAGAATGTCTATTGCCTTTTTTAATTTTTCTTGTCCTTGTACGCCGCAGTCACATACCGCGTCCTGCAATAATTCTATCACACTTTGCGACTTCTTGACAAGCCCCAACTTTTCTTCAAACCCTTCCAACTGTTTTTCCGCTCTCTTCAATGCGTCTCTCACGCCTTGAGGCGAAATGCCGTGCTCTTCGGCAAGTTCACTTAATGACATATCGAGATTGTAATACTCGTCGACTATCTGTCTTTGATACTCCGTCAACAGAGCCCCATAATAGTCATTATATATAC
>WSNH01000082.1 GCA_013316135.1 Clostridia bacterium | reverse complement strand
TTAATAATATGGACGAAATAGGTGAACTATGAAGAAGATAATGATTATCAACGGCGTCAATCTCAATATGTTGGGCATAAGAGAAAAAGGGATTTACGGTTTTTTGGATTATAAAGGACTGGTAGATTATATAACCGATAAATGTAAAGATAAGAATGTGATTCTTGATTTTTTCCAATCGAATATTGAGGGTGAAGTTGTGAATTGCTTGCACAATTGTTATTTTGAGCAATATGACGGCGTAATTATCAATCCCGGCGCGCATACTCATTATAGTTATGCAATATACGACGCGATAAAGGCAATTGCGCCCATTTCCGTAATTGAGGTTCACATATCCGATATTCACACAAGAGAGCCTTTTAGGCAAGTGTCGGTCACGGCGCCTGCTTGCGTTGCGCAGATAAGCGGCAAAGGATATGACGGATATATTGAGGCGGTAGAGTTGTTGCTAAAGTAATCAAAAGTTATAACATACTTACGGCTGTGGCAAAACAAAATATACAAGTCTTATTCAAATTTGGCGAAGCGAAATTATCTCTAATTAAATATTATAAAATATACTGACTAGGTCGGGAATTTAAGAGGCATTATGAAACAAGATAAAGTAATTACTATAGTTGGTTTGGGAGTAGTAGGCGGCTCGTACGCTATAGCGCTTTCTAAAAAAGGCTATACGGTCTACGGCGTAAATAGATCGTCTCAAAGCATTGAGGACGCCATTGCTGTCGGCGCAATAAAGGACGGCGGAAACACGCCCGAAAAGTTTTTTCCGCAAAGCGACGTGATAATAATTGCGCTTTATCCCAATCAAATAGTGAGTTATCTTGAGCAGTATGGCAAATATATAAAAAAAGGCTGTCTTATAAGCGATGTTGCCGGAATAAAAAGCCATTTTGTCAGTCAAATCAATGACCAAATGCCGGATATTTGCACAATATAATCGTCGGCGTCAACAAACTGCCAGCCCAGCGCTTTTGCAACCCTCTTGCCTTTGACAGTCTTCCCGCACGACATAATACCTGTCAGATAAATATTCCCGCCGTTTGCGCTGAAATAGTCTTTCATAAGCGCATTGTAGATATCTTTTGTCAAAGTCTCGTCTGTAATAGAATTATTCCATATCTCCTGCGATTTCATTGCCTGCGCAACAAGCATATACAGTCCTCCGACTGCTTTCTTGCCCAATCTGACGGCATTTTGCAAAAACTTGGTATACACCGGATTATATACTATATCAACTACAGTATCGAAATTCCTTATTATCTCGTCTGACACCGGAGAAGCGTCGACGTTGGGAAACATACCCACGGGAGTCGTATTGACGAGCGTATCTCCTCTAAACCCCTCAAGATCATCATACGTAATAAAATCGCCAACGCCTTTTTTACTTTCGTCGCGAGTTGCGACTTTTATACATTTTGCCCCGCGTTGCTTGAGAATATAACGCACTGATTTGCACGCTCCGCCGCTACCGAGTACAACAAAAATTTTGTCCTTAATTTCCACATTGTTTGCCTTAAGCATACCTTCAAATCCGTAAGGATCGGTATTATATCCGTACAACTTACCGGCAGAATTTACCACAGTATTTACCGCGCCGATATTCTTCGCCTCTTGCGACATACCTGCTAAGTATTTGATTATCTTTTCTTTATAAGGTACAGTTACGTTAAAACCGTCATATTTAGATAAAGTATTACTACAATCGACAAGCATATCTTGCATAGCAATTTGCTCTATGCCATAAGTATAATCTTTTTTGTAATAATCAAAATACGCCTTATGTATCTGAGGCGACATCGTGTGTGTCAATTTTTCGCCGATTACGCAATACTTTTTCATTTTTTACCTCTAATATTTAAATATGTATACACTTTTTCAACGCGAGCAACGAATCTCAGTTCGGCTAAAAAAATATAATACGCTTATGACGCAAGGTTTAGGATTTTTACGCGTCACCTCTTTGAGTCGAAATGACGACCGTTCTACGCTATGCCCTTTGTCCTTTCGGATACTCTCCTAATATCTCAAAAAAAGACGATACTTCCGCTACATACTCCAACGCTTCGTTGAGTTTTGCAGAGTCACAAGGGTACTCCAAGTCAACGTAAAAATAATACCTTTCCGGAGAATTTTCTACCGGTCGGGATTCAATATTGAGCAAGTTGATGCCATTCTTAGCAAAATACTTCAATGCGTTAAAGAGCGCTCCCGGCGTGGAATTTAACGCAAATACGATGCTCGTCTTGTCACTCTTTTGGCTGTCGAGCAAATTCTTTCCGATTACAATAAAGCGAGTGTAGTTGCAAGACTGCGACTGAATATTCTCTGCAATGACTTCCAGTCCGTAAAGCGCCGCATTGCGCTTTGACGCTATTGCCGACTTGCGCTTATCCTTTTGTTCGGCTACGAGTTTTGCAGAAGACGCCGTAGATTTAAAGGGTATTATTCTCCACTTTCCGCCCGACAGATAGTTGTCGCATTGAGTGATTGCTTGAGGATGAGAATACACTTCTTCTATATCTTCAAGTTTTGTTCCCTCTACGCCCAAAAGACAGTGATTGATACCTTGCCACTGCTCGCCTACGATAAAAAAGTCATACTTGCGAAGCAAGTCGTATACTTCGGTTATTGCACCGGTGGAAGAGTTCTCGATAGGCAATACCCCATATTTTATTCTATCTTCTTTCAACGCTATAAATATATCTTCAAACGTGGCAAAACTCTCACCTGCGCCGTCACCGAAAAAATCTATCATAGCTTGTTGGGAATTAGAACCTTTATCTCCATAATATCCTTTTTTGCCCTCATAATCGAGCGTCTTACGGCAATATCTTCCAAGCAAATTTGAATTTGAAATCTTTTTTCTCTGCAAATCTTTGCTCAATCCCATCAGTTCTACCATAAGTTGACGCGCAGAATCGGCGTATTCTTTGTTGACAAGATTGTCGACAGCCTTTTGCAAGACTTCATCTTCTCTAGAAGACTGTAATACTCCCGCATTATGCGTCTTTTTATACTCGGCGACGCCCAATACCAGCCCCATCCTCTTTTCAAAGAGTGAAATTATATCCTTGTCTATTAAATCTATCTGTTCTCTCAATCTATCCAATTCGTCCATATAATACCGCCTAAATTATGCACCCAACTGCAATTTTGTCAGAATTATTTAATTCTTTATTCATATTTATAGATCTTCTCTGTATCTTAAAAGATCGTATATGGCAATCGCCGCAACTGCCTCGATTACAGGCACTGCCCTTACGACTATGCAAGAATCGTGCCTGCCCTTTAAATTGAGTTTGACATTTTCGCCCGTGATCACGTTGATAGTATCTTGTTGTTTAAATATAGACGCAGTCGGTTTGATTGCCGCATCGAAAATTATGGGCATACCTGTAGACAAGCCTCCGAGTATTCCGCCGTTGTTGTTGGTCGCGGTAAAAACTCTTCCGCCGAGACATCTGAATGGGTCGTTTGCCTCGCTTCCTTTCATCTTAGTGAGTTCATATCCTTTGCCAAACTCCACTGCTTTGACTGCGGGAACTGAAAAAAGCAAACTTGCAATCTTGGATTCGACGCTCTCAAAAAAGGGTTCTCCCACACCCGCCGGCACACCGACTATTGCGCACTCTATCGTACCGCCCACGCTGTCGCCTTCGGAGCGAGCCTCCTTGATAAGATAATCCATAGCGACAAACTTACCGCTGTCAACAAGAGGAAATACCTGCCTTGTCAAATTCTCGAGCATATTTCCTTCGACTCTGGCGTCGAATTTTGAATCCTTTATATTGCCTATCGAAGAGATGTGCGAACCTATGAACACATCTTTTTGCCTAAGCATCTGTTTGCATACGGCTCCGGCGAATACCAAAGGCGCGGTAAGACGTCCCGACGAATGTCCGCCTCCTCTATAATCGTTGTTGCCGCCGCTCTTGTGATAATACCCAAAATCACTGTGCCCGGGTCTAACGAGGTCTTTGAGCGCGTCATAATCGCTCGACTTGGTATTGGTATTGCGAATAATTCCGCAAAGTGGCGTACCAGTTGTCTTATCATTGAAATATCCGCTGACAATTTCCACTTCGTCCGCCTCTCGTCTAGGCGTGGAATATTCTCTGCCATTGGGCGCTCTTCTTACCATTTCGCGTTGAATCTCTACCATATCCAAGGGAATACCCGCCGGCAAATTGTCAATTACGACGCCTATTGCCGAACTATGCGACTCTCCGAATATCGTTATTTTGATATTACTGCCCCATACAGTGCTCATTTGTTCCTCCATTTTTCTTCAAGGCTCAACTTGAGTTGCTCACGCTCACCAAACCTCGCCTCTATTTGCTTGATTAAATTTTAATATATTTATTGTATTCAATTTATCGTCGCTAAACTCATATATCCAAAAACTTATATTATTTAGTTTCGACAAACTATCTTGCCGCCAAGACTGACAAAGTCATCAAAAAAGTTAGGGTAAGATTTAGATACACTTTGCGCGCCCAAGATTTCAACTTCGCCGTCCGCCACAGTCGACGCAATTGCAAGCATCATTGCCATACGGTGATCTCCGTGACTGTCGACAACTCCTCCGCTCAGTTTATTTACGCCGTCGATTGACAGAAAATCTTCGCCTTGAGTGATATTGGCTCCCAACTTGCCAAGTTCCTGCGCCGTGGCGGCAAGTCTATCGCATTCTTTTATCTTCAGTCTCGATATATTGACTATATCGGTATGACCTTGTCTTAGACAGCACGCTAATGCAAATACCGGTATTATATCGGGGCAATTGCTGCCGTCAAAAGTCAATTTCTCACATTCGCCTGCCGACTTGAGTTTGCCGACAAAATCGACGATTACTTTATCTCCCTGCAAACTATCAAAATTAAGTCCGCGCATATTGACCTTGCTGCCTAGATAATCAGCCACTTCATAAAATGCCTCTTGCGAATAGTCTCCCTCTATGCAGTAATCGCGCGCGCTGTATTGCTGTCCGCCTTTGATATAAAATTCTCTGCCGTCATAGAGGACATCTATTCCAAAATCCTTAAGCGCCGACAAAGTCAAATGAAGATATCCCACCGACTGCAACTGCCCTTCTATGACAATTCTGCTGTCGCCGCAAAGCAACGGCAAAGCAAACAGAAGTCCGGTGATAAACTGCGAACTCACTCCGCCGTCAACGCAGTATTCTCCGCTCTTCAATTCGCCTTTTACACTCAAATCCAAAAGATGATCGGCGTTTAAAAGACTACTGTCAACATACTCGACGCTTTGATTTTTGCAAATATCTCTGTATATCGTCATAGGCCGTTCGCCTAACTTACCTCTGCCGATAAAAGTATTTTTTCCGCAATTCAACGCCAACGCTATCGGCAGGATAAATCTCAACGTAGATCCCGATTCCTTACAGTCAAAAGTCAAATTTGACGAAATCTTTGCCGCGTTGCCCTCAATCTCCAATATTTTGTCCTTTATATCTATCTTGGCGCCCAGATTACGCATACACTCTATCGTCGCGACGATATCGTCACTTAACGCCACGTTGGTCACCGTACTTTTTCCGCGCGCAAGACAGGCGCAAATGATGGCTCTGTGCGCCAAACTTTTTGATGGTGGAATTACTACGCTTCCTTCAAGTTTTGCAGGTGTAATGATGACATCCATATTATTTGAGAAAATACTCCTCGCTTGTCGCAAAAGTATAACTATTGCCTATTTCTTTAAGCAAAACTACGTTGAGCGTTCTGCCTAAATTCTTTTTATCGCTCTTAATAGCCGACAAAACGTCTTGCGCCTTTATGAGGTCGGACACGGGCAAGCCGTATTGTCTTAATATATTTTTGATTCTGCCATACGTCCCCTTTGCCGTCTGCCCGAGCCGCTCGGAAATCTCGGTGATATATGCCATACCTATAGCCACGGCTTGGCCGTGAGTATATCCCGTGAAGTTATAGTACTTCTCTATAGCGTGTCCGTAAGTGTGTCCGAAATTGAGCAACATTCTCTCTCCGTTGTCTTTTTCGTCGACTTCGACTACGCGTCTCTTTATGTCGCAACAAGTATAGACTATCTCTTCCACTTTGTCCATAAATTCTTCGCGCGACTTTATGCTTTCCAAGACTTCAAAAAGCGCCTTATCTTTTATACATCCGTATTTGATTATCTCCGCCATACCGTCGATGTAGAACTTCTCGGGCAAATCGCGCAGGACGTCTGTATCTATAAATACCAACTTTGGTTGATAAAAACTTCCGACAAGATTTTTACCTTCTGGCAAATCTACCGCCACCTTTCCGCCCACAGAACTGTCGACTTGCGCAAGCAACGACGTCGGGACTTGTACGAAATCTACACCGCGCAAATACGTAGACGCAACAAAACCGCCCAAGTCGCCTATCACCCCGCCGCCGAGAGTTATCACCAAATCGCGACGAGTGAGATTGAACTCAATCATACTTGTATATATGGGATATATTGACTTGATATTTTTAGTAAGTTCGCCGGCTTCAAGTACCATAAGTTTGTACTCATAACCCTTTGCGGCAAGACTGTCTATCACGATGTTGGCAAATATCGGAGCGACGTTGGTATCGCTGAGTATAAAAACCTTTCCTCCCCTGCTTTCGACGTAATCTCCTATGCTTGACAGATGGTCTTTGCCTATGATTATATCATAACTGTTTTCACCGAGATTTACTCTCAATTTTTTCATATATGCCTCGTTGATTGACTTTGCCGCATTTATAAATGCAAAATCATTTTAATTTACCACATATATCTTACTATAATAACTTGCTCTTCGC
>WSNH01000081.1 GCA_013316135.1 Clostridia bacterium | reverse complement strand
TTATATATATAATAAATTTTAAATATTTTGGAGTTGCTATGGATTTTATCGGCATTGAACAAAAGTGGCAAAAGAAATGGGCGGATACAAAACTCTATTCCTTTGACAAATCAAAAATCAAAGATAAATACTATGTATTGGAGATGTTCTCCTACCCTTCGGGAGCAAAATTGCACGCAGGTCACTGGTACAACTACGGACCGTCTGACAGTTACGCCCGCTTTATGAGAATGAACGGCAAAGAGGTATTCCAGCCTATGGGCTTCGACGCCTTTGGCTTGCCTGCTGAAAATTATGCCATAAAGTCAGGCGTCCATCCGCAAGACAGCACGCTTAAAAACATAGATACTATGGAAAGACAACTCAAAGCGATGGGCGCGTCTTTCGATTGGGACTACGAAATAAAAACCTGTATGCCCGATTATTACAAGTGGACGCAGTGGATATTCTTACAACTTTACAAGAACGGACTTGCGTATCGTAAAGAAGCGCCCGTCAACTGGTGTCCTTCTTGCAACACCGTGCTTGCCAATGAGCAAGTTGTAGACGGCGCCTGCGAAAGATGCCACACTACGGTAATAAGAAAAAATCTTACGCAGTGGTTTTTCAAAATAACCGATTATGCCGAAGAACTCCTTCAAGGTCTCGACACAATCGACTGGCCTGAAAAGACTAAGGCTATGCAACGCAATTGGATAGGCAAATCCACAGGCGGCGAGATAGAGTTTAAGTGCGAGAGCGGAGATTCTTTCAGCGTATTTACCACGAGAGCCGACACGGTATTCGGCGTGTCATACGTCATCCTTGCTCCCGAGCATCCGCTTGTAGATAAAATTACTACCAAAGAACAACTCGCTCAAGTAAAAGCATATAAAGAAAATTGCGCAAAGATATCCGAGATCGACAGAATGTCGACGACGAGAGAAAAGACAGGCGCATTCACAGGCGCGTACTGTATCAATCCCGTCAACGGCGAGAGAGTGCCTATCTGGATAGGCGATTACGTACTCTACTCCTACGGCACCGGCGCGGTAATGGGCGTTGCGGCGCACGACGAAAGAGACTACGACTTCGCAAAGAAATTCGGCTTGCAGATCCGCAGAGTAATCAAGTCCAAAGACGGCTCTGACGACACTCTTCCCTATTGCGAATACGGCGTTATTTGCAACACTAATACGCAATTCGACGGAATGACTTCGGAAGAAGGCAAAGTTGCGATAGTCAAATGGCTTGAAAGCAAAAAACAAGGACAACTCAAGACCAACTACAGATTGCGCGACTGGCTTATCTCACGTCAAAGATATTGGGGCGCGCCGATACCTATAGTATACTGCGACAAATGCGGAGAAGTAGCCGTACCCGAAAAGGACTTGCCGGTATCACTTCCCTACAACGTGGAATTCAAGCCCAACGGAAAATCTCCTCTTGCAAGTTGCGAGGAGTTTATGAACACGACCTGTCCTAAGTGCGGCGGCAAAGCAAGAAGAGATCCCGACACGATGGACACCTTTGTTTGCTCGAGTTGGTATTATTTGAGATACCCCGACGCTCACAACGACAAGATGGCTTTCGATCCAGAAATTATCAACAAGATGCTTCCCGTCGACAAATATATCGGAGGAGCGGAACACGCTTGTATGCACTTGCTGTACGCGCGTTTCTTCACGAAGGCTTTGAGAGATATGGGTTATCTCAAATTCGATGAGCCTTTCAAGTCGTTGGTGCATCAAGGCACTATACTGGGTCCCGACGGCTTTAAGATGTCCAAGTCGAGAGGCAATATAATTTCTCCCGACGACTACGTCGGCAAATTCGGCTCCGACGCATTCAGACTGTATCTTATGTTTGGTTTCAGTTATATCGAAGGCGGTCCGTGGAGCGCCAACGGTATGGAATCTATCGTAAAATTTCTTGAGAGAGTAGAAAGAATCGTTGACAAAGCTATTTCTCTTAACAACAAGAATGAAAATATGGGCGTTAATGAAAAGGCTCTCAACTACACTCGCAACTACACTATCAAGCGAGTAAGCGAAGATATGAAAGCCTTCTCATTCAACACTGCTGTAGCAAGAATTATGGAATACGTCAACGACTTGTACAAATACGACAATCTCGGCGGAGAGAAAAACGCAAGTTTCTTCAAGGCTTGCATAAGCGACTTGATTTTGTTGCTTGCTCCTCTCGTACCGCATATTGCCGAAGAACTCAACGAGAAGATGGGCGGCAAGTATTCTGTCTTCGATATGACCTACCCGATATGCAACGAAAACGCTCTTGTCAAAGACGAATATGAACTCGCCGTGCAAGTCAACAGCCGTATGAAAGCAAAGATAGTCGTACCAAGCGACGCGGACAACAAGACGATAGAAAATATCGCGATGCAAAACGACGCCATAAAGAGCGCAATTGACGGTATGCAAATCGTAAAAGTAATCGTAATACCAAAGAGACTTGTCAATATAGTCTGCAAATAAATAAAAAAGGAATAGTTATGTTAGATCTTAAGTTTGTATGTGAAAACATTGAAGAAGTAAAACAAAGATTGGCTCACAGGAGCGGCAAGTTTGACCTAGAAGGTCTTGGAGAACTTGCAGGCGAAAGAAAAACTCTCATTCAAGACGGCGAAACAAAGAAAGCAACCAAGAACGCAGTATCCAAACTCATCCCCTCTCTAAAGGGCGACGAAAAGGCTGCGAAGATTGCCGAAATGAAAGAACTCGGCGAGGATATAAAAGCCATTGACGCAAGGCTCAACGAAGTGGAAAGCAAAATCAGCGAGATTATGCTAACTATCCCCAACTTGCCCAACAAAGAAGTACCGATCGGCAGCGACAGTGACGACAATGTCGAAGTAAGAAGATGGGGCGAGCCTACCAAGTTTGATTTTGAGCCAAAGGCGCACTGGGATATCGCAGAACAAAAAGATTTGTGCGACTGGCCTAGAGCAAGCAAGATATCCGGCGCAAGATTTACCGTATACAAAGGTCTCGGCGCAAGACTTGAAAGAGCAATCTACAACTTTATGCTAGATACGCATACGGCAAACGGATATACCGAAGTATTTCCACCTTTTATGGTAAATAAAAACGCAATGATAGGCACAGGACAACTTCCCAAGTTTGCCGAAGATATGTATTACGTCAACAACGAGGGACAGGACTTCTATCTCGTCCCTACGGCAGAAGTACCGGTAACTAACCTGCACAGAGACGAGATACTCCCCTACGACGCTTTGCCTATCAAGTATTGCGCATACACCGCTTGTTTCAGAGGCGAAGCAGGTAGCGCGGGCAGAGATACCAGAGGTCTTATCCGTCAGCACCAATTCAACAAAGTTGAACTCGTCAAATTCACCACTCCCGAGACGAGTTATGCAGAACTTGAGCATTTGACCAACTCTGCCGAAAAGATATTGCAACTCTTAGGCATACCGTATAGGGTTGTATGCCTTTGCACAGGCGATCTAGGCTTCGGCTCTGCAAAGACTTACGACATCGAAGTATGGATGCCATCTTACAACAGATACGTAGAGATTTCCTCTTGCTCTGACTATGAAGACTTCCAAGCAAGACGCGCAAGCATAAGATACAGAGACAAATACGGCAAAGTCAGACTCGCGCATACCCTCAACGGCAGCGGCTTGGCAGTAGGCAGAACTACGGCCGCGATACTCGAAAACTTCCAACAAGCCGACGGAAGTATCGTAATTCCCGAAGTATTGAGAAAATACGTAGGCGTAGACAAAATTCAATAATTTATATGAAGCGCGCTCTCCTCAAAAGATCCGATAGACTTGAGCCAAAGTCTTCCCAAAGAATTTGGGAGTTGGATTTTTTGCGGGGAGTTTGCGTTTTGTTGATGGTCTTCGACCATTTTATGTATGATATTGCCGATTTATTTGACAAGGCTTGGATAGCCACCGGCAAAGAAAGTGTAATTCAAATCGTACATCTTGCGCAGGAATATATAAATAATTCCCTCTTGCGCTCCACCACCCAACATATAGTCGTATGGATATTTGCCCTTCTTTGCGGCATATCCTGCTCTTTTTCTCGCAGTAATCTCAAAAGAGGCGTGCAAGCGTGTATTATCGCAGGTATAATCACTATCGTTTCTTATTTTATGGACGCCGACATAAAGTTTGGCATATTGCATATGTTTGCATTTTCCATATTGCTTTGGTGGCTGATAGACGCAGTTTGCTGTCACAACAAGATGATTACAGCAGGCGTGTGTATTTTTGTCGGCATAATGATAATAACGATGAACACGGGTTTTATGACGACGTATAAAGCAAATCCGCAAGCATTTGCCCAAGACAACAAATTGTTTTTTATCGGCGAATTTATGCTCGGCAACCGCCGCAACTTTTTCTCGGGAGACTATTACCCTATTTTCCCAACGACTGGATATATGTTGCTCGGCGCCGCGCTTGGAGCGATGATTTATCCCAAGAAAAAATCTCTGTTGCCTCACCTTGGCAAATACGATTGGTATAAGCCGTTTGCATTTTGGGGCAAGATAGCAATATGGGTCTACGCCTTGCACCAAGTCGTCGTAGTAGTCTTACTGGCAATTATCAGTTTTATATTTATCACGCCGGGAAATTTTGTGGTAATCTAACGTTTAAGTTGGATTACCTATAATATTGTTTTACCTCAACGCAAACTATTTTACCTCGACCTATTTTAATGTTATCCCGAGCGCAGCCGAGATGTCTAATCCTATTTACTTTTATATACTAAAACACACTTCTTACATCATTTCGACCGAAGTGGAGAAATCTCTAATCGATTATCAAATTATAAGATTATAGTATCGGATATATTTATTATTGTCATTTCGAGCGTAGTCGAGAAATCTTATCCGCTTTATGTCATATTGAGCGGAGCATATGGATAATACATCCATCACTATTAACTGTTTTATTCCCTATTATCTTACCGGATGTGTACAAAATATACACACCCGGTAAATATAACTCCGCTTGCTCACACTTTCTTAGGTATATAATATCCTCCCCTATACGTACTCCAATCTATACGCGGATGATCATTATCTATTATCGGGCATCCGAAATGTTCGGGCGGCGGTACGCCGAGACTTTTTGCAGCGTCCTCTATTGTGGCAAACTCTTGCCAAGCATCTATGCTTGCCTGCGTATTTGTCATCACTCTGTGCGCGCAGAGTAACTTTCCGTCGACGACTTTGGCAAGCACTCTGCCGTTTACCGTATATTTAAAGAATACGTCTTTGGGAATATCTATCTTAGGTTTTGCTGCTCTCGGCATATTATTCTCCTTTTAGAGCGTATCTGCCGTCTAGATACTCCTGCCCTATCACTTGAATGTCATAGACAAGTCCTCTCTCCTTATAGTTCGCATAATACTGCGGATATACCCACAGAGTCGGATGAATAACCGCGCCATTTGCATCTTCATTGACAAAGGTTTTGTCGGTAATGATTCCAGAAATATCTCCTTCGATAATTATGTCCTTTAGTTTGAAGTTATTGTATACGGCGCGCTCGTCTAGATAACGTATATTTGGCGGCAACTTCAGCGTTTGTATGTCTGTATTGACAATACATTTCTCAGATAGATATTCCAAACTGTTTGGGAGAATCAGTTTTCTCAATCCACGTACGGAATTGATTGCAAAATTATAGATAGTCCTGCAACCGTCCATTACGACAATCGTATCAGTCTGATTTAATTTCGGCGCAAAGAACAACGTACACTCTTCTTGGCTTTTTGAATATAAAAATCCGCTGATACTGTCTGCGTACGGATTATTCTGAGGAAAATAAATTCCAAATATGTTTTGATTTGAAAGAATGCTTTCAAAGTTCTCCATATTATTGCCAAAATGAATAACAGACTCATAAGGCACCTTGCAACCGTCATCGAAAACGGCATTTACTTTATGTCCATCGTAATACTCGGGAATATATATTGCAGAGCGCGAATTTAAGCCAAAAGAATAGACAACTCCGTCTAATATGACTACGTTTTCGGTCATATAATTAAGAGCCAATTCCATAGACTCCTGCACCGTATCGTTATCCATATCCCACATCGTCTCAGTTGCAGGATTGTACCAGCCTCCCCCTACGACAACACATCTTGCTGGCAGAGTATAAGACGGCTCCGTCAATTTTGATCCTGCCGTAACCCATTGTTCCTCAAGAAGTTTTCCGTTGTCATAGAATCTGACTTTACACCATTTATATTGCGCGACCATATTGAGTATCTGCGCGCCAAATTTTTGCATAGCCTCGTCTATTATATCTTTACGGATATTGTGCAAATCTTCAAGTTGTTTAAGCACTTCGGTGAATACGTTTGGGGTGTCGTTGAGATCTTTTTCCAACACGCAAAGAGAGCCCTCTACGTCAAAGGCTTTGCAGTTCTTGCTAATACTCTTAAAAACTATAGAATTATCGTCGGGATCGTAGCCAGTGAGTTGCATATCCACGTGACCTCTAAACTCCGTGAGATTGTTGGGCACGGCAAAAGATATACCGTCGCTATAGTTGAGTATCGGCGAGATATATTGCGCCTTGGGAATGCTCTTGCTGTTGTAACAAATAAATTCAAGACAATAATTATATCTCTCGGCGTCGGGCGCAGTCGACGTAATGACAATCGTGTCGGACAGTGAATTGTTCTGCGCCAGCGTATAACTTCGGTAAGCCTCAAGCAATCCCGAATCACTGTGATATTTGTACTTTAAAATCATATTATCTCCATTCTCGGGGGAAAGAGCGAAGACATCTTTATAATAAATCCTCAACGCAAAATGTCAATACTCATATGACAATTTTTTAAATAATTGTTTTTACGGTTTTCCACCTATAGACGCGTATCATAACCCTATAATATGCCATAAAT
>WSNH01000080.1 GCA_013316135.1 Clostridia bacterium | reverse complement strand
GTCAAAAGGTATATTTCTTTTATATTGTTGAGATTTCTCCACTTCACTGCGTTACGGTCGAAATGACAGGATAGTTGAGTGTCAATGACAAGTTATTGTAACCTCAACAACCTTATATGTCACCTCGAGCGCAGTCGAGAGGTCTATATCCGTATCAAAAAAAGAGTAATTCGCACTTGCAAATCACTCCTTATATATTATTATTTTATCAATATAATATACTCTATTTCTTGACAGGCTTGTTCTCTTCTTTAATCAAAGTCTTTGATCTATCCTGCAAGACGTTGAAATTGGCAAGATCGTCATAGGGATTCGATGCAATGCCCACGTTGAGAAGTCTGGGTATGTCGTACGCTCTCCAAGGAACTTCATCTTTTGGCGGATGAACAATAAAAGTCATAGTCTCTTTCGTTGTGGGATGCACAAACTTGACTTCAGTTGCCCAAAGTCCAAGATGGTGCTTGAATGTTGCAGGCAACGCGCCGTATTTGCTGTCGCCGAAAAGCGGCAAGCCTAAAGACGCCATTTGTACTCTGATTTGGTGCGAGCGCCCAGTATGCAATGCGATTTTGAAGAGCGAAAAGCCCTCGACTTCTTGCAAAAAGGTATAGTCTAGCAAAGCAAGTTTTGCGCCGTCAGTGGCTTGCGGAACTATTTGAACAATGTTCTTGGCTTGATTTTTCTTGAGATAATGCTTGAGTTGACCGTTGCGCTGTTTGGGTACGCCGCAACATACGCAAAGATACTTCTTTTCAAATTCTCCGCTCTTTATCTCCTCGGACAACCTAGCCGCAGCTTTTGAAGTCTTGGCAAATACCATTACGCCGCCGGTGGGTCTGTCAAGTCTGTGTATCAAGCCGACGTAAGCGTCGCCTTCTTTGTTGTACTTGTCAATGAGATACTCCTTGACAATCGTCAACATATCCTTGTCGCCCGAACTGTCTGCCTGCGACGGAATATTGCAAGGCTTGACTACCACGATTATGTGATTGTCTTCGTATATTACTGCTAAATCTTTGTATGTAAATTCCATAATTCCTCTGTAGTTGTTATCCTGCGGGATAAGTTGTATTGTTGAGATTTCTCCGCTTCGGTCAAAATGACGTATTTATTTTCTGTCATCTCGAGCGCAGTTGAGAGGTCTCTATCCGTATTTGATATTTCGACTTCACTTTGTTTCGCTCAATATGACTTCTCTTAATTGAGATTTCTCCATTCCGCTTCGCTTCAGTCGTAAGGAGCGCAGCGACGGCATAGCGAGCAAGCAAATGCGTCTTGTGCGAGCGTCAATGACGTATTTATTTTCTGTCACCTCGAGCGCAGTCGAGAGGTCTTATCCGTATTAGATATTTCGACTTTACTTTGTTTCGCTCAATATGACTTCTCTTAATTGAGATTTCTCCATTCCGCTTCGCTTCAGTCGAAATGACAAAATAGTTTTGAGATTTCTCCGCTTCGGTCGAAATGACATTAAATTTTTGCGAGTGCGGAAAGCACCGGTATTTTTGTCCGCGCGAAGGCGAAATGACATATTATTTATTGCGCCACAGTCCACTGCACCCGCAAGGCAATATAAGCCCCTCTTGCGTGGGCAATCCCACTTCATACGCCTCGCTCTCGCCGTCATAGTCCTTAAGACAAATTCTCAAAAGATTGTCAATGACTTGAGGCTGAAGTCCGGTAGTATAAGAATTGATAAGAAAGAACAACGGTTGGGCAGACAACACCTTTACGCACTCTTTGACAAGGTCGAATATGCAGTCTTCGAGTTTCCACACTTCTCCGTTTGCGCCTCTTCCGTATGACGGCGGATCCATAATAATCGCGTCGTATTTGTTGCCGCGTCTTATCTCTCTTGCGATAAACTTGTTGCAGTCGTCGACGATATAGCGTATTCTATCACTCGGCACACCGCTCAAGTTAGCATTTGTCTTGGCTCTGTCTACCATTGCTTTTGCGGCGTCCACGTGTGTGACCTGCGCGCCCGCTTTGGCGCACGCTACCGTCGCGCCGCCCGTATATGCAAAGAGATTGAGCACTTTTATCTGCCGTCTGCTGCCTGATATCAACTTCTGCATTATATCCCAGTTTACGGCTTGCTCGGGAAATAGTCCTGTGTGCTTAAAGCCCATAAGTTTGAGAGAAAATTTAAGTCCTTTGCGCTCTACGGTAAAGTTGTCGGGTACGTTGCCTTTATATTCCCATCTGCCGCCGCCTTGATTAGAACGGATATATTTTGCATTGATAGCCTTATGCTTCTCAAGCGGAACATCACTCTTCCAGATAATCTGCGGGTCGGGTCGAAGCAAGACGAGGTTTCCCCACTTTTCCAACTTCTGACCGTCGCCGGTCGCAATTATTTGATAATCTTTCCAATCGGTGGCAACTTTTATCATTATTATACCTTAGCTACGACGATAGTCACGCTTTCGCCGTTGATATCGAGTTCTTTGGAGTAGCCGTCAAACAGACCTTCGGTAAGAGCATCGCAAAGCACTCCGTCGCATATACTCTTGTCTGCCTTGAGCACTTCCACGCACTTGCCTGCGCCCTTGTATCCAATCTTGATATGGTCTACGACTTCAAAGCCGGCCTCTTTTCTCATAGTCTGTATCTTGGAAGTAAGTTCTCTTGCGATACCTGCATTGATAAGGTCTTGCGTAAGATTGGTATCAAGCACTACAGTCATTGCGACGTCGCTCTCCAATGCATAACCGCTCTTGTTGATAGGCGTGATGAGCAAATCGTCTTTGCCAAGTTCTACGCTCACGCCGTCTACTTCGAACTTGTATACTCCTCCGTCGTTTACGCAGTCGACAATCTCGCTTGCATTGTTGCAAGCAGCTAGGAATTGACGTATTCCGCCAAGTTGCTTGCCGTATTTAGGTCCTAGCGTCTTGAGTTGAGGCTTGAGTTCGTAGGTCATAAACTTAGACTTGTCTTTGACTATCATACACTTGCCCACGTTGAGTTCGTCAGCCATAAGGTCAAGCATATTGACGTCATTGACGCTCTTTTCCGTGAGTATATATACTTCGGAAAGCGGTTGACGGTTTTTGATATTAGCCTTGTTTCTTGCCGCTCTGCCGAGTTGAACAGCGTCAAGTACGAATTGCATATCGTTCTCAAGATTGCTGTCGACCATAGACATATCTGCCACAGGAAATTCGCAAAGGTGTACGCTCTCGGGAGCGTCCTTGAAGAAACCTGCCACAAGATTTTGATATATATTCTCCGCCATAAAAGGAGTGAATGGAGCAATTACTTTTGCAAGCGTAACCAATACCGTATACAAAGTGGTATAAGCCGCCACCTTGTCGTCAGTCATATCGCTTGCCCAATATCTCTCTCTGCCTCTGCGGACGTACCAATTGGAAAGTTCGTCTACAAATTCTGCGATATCTCTTGCGCTCTCGGTGATCTTGTATGAGTCAAGATACTTGTCTACCTTGTCTACCAAAGTGTTGAGTTTGGAAAGCACCCACTTGTCCATATGCGACAATTTGCAATCCTTGGGCGAATATTTGCTCGGATCGTACTTGTCGATATTGGCGTAAAGCACAAAGAATGAATATGTATTCCACAGCGTTCCCATAAACTTGCGTTGACATTCCGACACGTTTTCTGCGGCAAATCTCGACGGCAGCCACGGAGCCGACGAGGAATAAAAATACCATCTTACGGCGTCTGCCCCCTGCACGTCAAGCACTGACCAAGGGTCTACGACGTTGCCTTTGTGCTTGGACATCTTGATACCGTTCTTGTCGTT
Organism: Clostridia bacterium; assembly: GCA_013316135.1. Classification (GTDB taxonomy): domain Bacteria; phylum Bacillota; class Clostridia; order Christensenellales; family UBA3700; genus RACS-045. Next base: position 3,126 of record WSNH01000080.1, on the reverse strand, counting down.
GACGTGACCCAGCACGATACAATTCTTGAACGGCGCTTTGTCAAACAAAAGCGTAGATATCGCAAGCAAGGTGTAAAACCAACCTCTCGTCTGGTCTACCGCTTCGCTTATAAAGTTGGCAGGAAACTGCTGCTCGAATACTTCTTTGTTCTCAAATGGATAGTGAAGTTGAGCAAACGGCATACTTCCGCTGTCAAACCAGCAATCCATAACTTCGGGAGTGCGTTTCATCTCGCCGCCGCACTTGCACTTGAGGATAACTCTGTCGATATAAGGCTTGTGAAGTTCGATATCTTCTTTAAGTCCGCCGAGTTCTCTCAATTCCGCTCTGCTGCCTATTACCTTGATTTCTCCGCAGTCGGGACATACCCAGATGGGAAGCGGAGTTCCCCAATATCTCTCTCTTGATACGCCCCAGTCAATGACATTTTCGAGGAAGTTGCCCATACGTCCCGAACCTATCGCAGGAGGCATCCAGTTGACAGTAGCGTTGTTCTTGAGAAGTCTGTCTCTGACCTCTGTCATCTTGATAAACCAACTTGATCTTGCATAATACAAAAGCGGAGTGTCGCATCTCCAGCAGAATGGATAACTGTGCTCAAACAAAAGTTCTTTGAAAAGCAATCCTCTCTCCGCCAAATCCTTGATGACAAGTTTGTCTCCGTCCTTGACGAAAACGCCTTTCCACTCGCCGAGAGCCTCGACAAATCTGCCTCTGTCGTCTACCATCTGCACAAATGGCAATCCGTATTTTCTGCCGACCTTTGCGTCGTCTTCACCAAAAGCGGGAGCAATATGTACGATACCAGTACCGTCCGTCAAAGTGACGTAAGAGTCATTGGTGATATAATATGCTTTGTTCTTAGTATCGTTGGTGTCATAAAGAGGGATATACTCTTCTCTTTCATATTCCTTACCGAGTTTTACGCTGATAGTCTCGTATTCTTCAAACAAAGTGGGCACGAGCGCCTCGGCAAGCACATATATCTCGCCGTCGACTTTTATCTCGGCGTAGTTCTCTTCACCGTTCATACACAAAGCCACGTTGGAAGGCAAAGTCCAAGGCGTGGTCGTCCAAGCAAGAAAGTATCCGTCGTTGTGCTTTCTCTTGAACTTGACAAAAATTGATTTTTCTTTGACGTCCTTGTATCCTTGAGCAACCTCGTGAGAAGAAAGCGCCGTTCCGCATCTTGGGCAATACGGCACAATCTTGTGTCCTTTGTATATCAAGCCCTTGTCCGCAATGGTCTTGACTGCCCACCATACCGATTCGATATAGTTGTCGTCGTAGGTGATATAAGGGTTGTCCATATCCACCCAATAACCTACTCTGTCAGACATCTTTTCCCATTCGCCTTTGTATTTCCAAACGCTCTCTTTGCATTTCTTGATAAAAGGCTCGATACCGTATTTCTCTATCTCCGGCTTGCCGTCAATGCCAAGAAGTTTTTCCACTTCGAGTTCGACGGGCAGACCGTGAGTATCCCAGCCTGCTTTTCTCGCAACGTAATATCCTTTCATTGTCTTGTATCTTGGGATAATATCTTTCATTACTCTAGTCAAGATATGACCTATATGCGGTTTGCCGTTTGCCGTCGGCGGACCGTCGTAAAACGAGAATGATTCTTTGCCCTTGTTCTTTTCCACACTTTTTTCAAAGATTTTGTTTTGTTTCCAAAACTCTATGACTTCTTTTTCCCTTGCGCAGAAGTTCATTGAGGAATCGACCTTTTTGTACATTTTTGCCTCCAAAATTTCTAATCTATTATGCTAAAATTATTTTTCTTCTTTGTTGCCGTCGTCTTCCGCAGCGTTGACGAGAACTTCGGCTTTTTCTACGACGGTGTTGTCCATCTTCTTGACTGTGATCGCAAGATTTTCAAAGTTGACGATATCTCCTACCTGCGGCAATCTGTTGAGCGCGTAAGCAATATATCCGCTCAAAGTGACGGTGTCGTATTCCGCCCCGTCTTTGTTGACGTCAAAATACTCAAAAAACTCTTCTAGATTCGTCTCGCCAAGCACGATATACTTGTCGTCTGCAATTTTGACAAAAGGCTCGACTATCTCATCTCTTTCGTCATATATCTCGCCTACGAGTTGCTCCAAAATATCCTCAAGCGTGACGACGCCCATCGTTCCGCCAAATTCGTCGACGACGATTGCAAGATGTCTCTTTTCCACTTGCAACTTGCGCAATACGTCGCTTATTCTCATACTGTCAGGCACGTATATGACATTCTTGGTCATAATCTTGGAAAACTTGGTTGCGCCGTCTATATAAGCCTCGTAGAAGTCTTTTTGATTGATGACGCCCACAATCGTGTCAATATTGTCTTTGTATACCGGAAGTCGAGAATAACCGCTCTCCTTAAAGACTTTCATTACTTCTGACATTGAATCGTCTATCGAGACTGCCTCGACGTCAACTCTGGGAGTAAATACGTCGCGGACAGTCATACTGTCAAATTCTATCGCCGAACGGATAAGGTCGCCTTCGTATTCGTCAAGACCGCCCTCCGTCTGCGCTTCGTCTACGTAAGTGATAAGTTCTTCATCCGTGATATTCTCATTGTCTTTTTTCTTGAATATCTTGAACAAGAGTTTTTGCAACAATCCCATAAGCCACACAAGCGGAAAAAGCACGTAATATAACGCCAATATAAACGGCGCGGTAACTTTTGCAAACGTCTCGGGAGCGCGTTTTGCCAACGTCTTTGGAATAACTTCTCCGAATATAAGCACTACGACCGTAATCACTGCCGTGGATACTACTCCGGCTACGTTTTGATTGACTATCAATGCGGAAAACATAATCGTAGCCAACGTCGAAGCCGTGATATTGACAATGTTGTTGCCTATCAAAATGGTAGATATGAGAGCGTCAAAATGCTCGCTTAAAAAATAAACTGTAGCGTATTTCTTCTTATTTGTAGCAACAAGATTCTTAAGCCTGATTCTGTTGAGAGAAGAAAATGCCGTCTCCGTAGAAGAGAAAAATCCCGACAAAAAGACCAATATGATAATTGCGACCAAATATCCTACCAGTTTTGAAGGGTCCAATGCGCTTGTAGCCAATAAAGGAACAACCATAGTAGTTACTATATACTCCTAAAAATTTATAAA
>WSNH01000079.1 GCA_013316135.1 Clostridia bacterium | reverse complement strand
TTTTTAGTATTGTTAAGACTTTGTTAACTTAATGTTAACGCAATATTCACTGATTATTAAGTAGCAACAATTTGTCAAAAATATGGTATAATAATCAACATTTTTATTATATAATGTCAATTATCATACATTATCAAGCCAAATGGTATGCTTTTTTAGGTTGATATTTTGCACTGTTTGACCTATAATTAGAATAGTAAAATAATAGATAAAAGTCAATTACTTTTACACAATTTGTTAGCAGAGGACAAAGATATGGCAAAGATTACTCAAAAAGAATATGATCAAATGCACTCGCAATACGCAAGAATGGAAGCGTACGATCAATGGTCTACGCCCTATACTGTCGACGATGCAATTACCGTAGACAAGGATTATCAATTCCGTCCAAAAACCACAAGTTTTAAAATAGGGAGCGCAATAGTTAAATTTCTCTTGCGAACTATGCTTCCACTTGCCAACAAATTGTTATTTGACCTCAAAATCGAAGGCAAAGATAACCTCAAACAAGTAGATAATGCAATAAGAGTGTCAAATCACGTAATGTTGCTTGACGCAATGGTCAATTTCCAAGTGGCTTTCGGTCACAAACACTATATGACCGGCGCTGAATTTCAACTTAAAAAAGGTATCGGCGGCAAATTCTTAAGAGCAGGAAGATTTTTGCCTCTTGCAAATTCAATAAAAGCAATGAGCAATCTTGATAAAGAAATCACTACAATTTTTGAAGAAGGCAACTCCGTTGTTACTTTCTACGCCGAGCAAGTAATGTGGGAAAAATACGAAAATTCGCGTCCGCTCAAAAAAGGCGCTTTCCACTACGCGGTAAAGAACAATGTGCCGGTGGTTATGACAGTAATACTTTTCCGCAAGCCTAATTGGATAAGACGTAAGTTGGGCGTCAAAAAAGACTGTACGGTAAGAATATGCCCCGCAATCTATCCTAAAAAAGATCTGTCGGCAAAAGAGAATATCGAATATTTGCAAAAGGCTACGCAAGAAATGTATGACCGCACAGTATGCGAATTCTATGGTTATGACTACGAGCAATATGATATGAGATTGACTCCCCTTGAAAACAAATTTGTTGCGCAAGGACTTATAGACAAAAAACAAACTCTGTTGACAAAGCCAAACGACAATGCTTTACGTCAAAACGTAATGCTCAAGATGGCTCAAAATCAAATTACTCCAAGGCAAGTGGTTGTCGAAGACGAATTTGCCGACGATGATTTGATTGAATTCTGCAACTTTGACGACGGCAACGAAGACGAGTCTTTTGCAGAAAACAGAATATAATAATTTGCTTTTTTCACATAATTTTTTTTCACTTCCACATATCGGTTTGACCGAGCAAAAGCCACCTTAATAGGTGGCTTTTGTGTCGATGATATATTTCTTCTTGATTCTTGCTTTGTTGTATGATATTATTTACCGTTGTCAAAATCCTCTAATGTCTTGACTGTGACTTTATAGCAATCGGAAAGACATTGTTTATCCATATTATCATAAGTATCGTATCTAGTGTGGTAGTAGTTGCGCAACTTATGGTCAAGCGCAGTGATACCTACCGCTTGGTAGCCGCCCTTATTGAATGCAGCCGAGTCTGTCGCGCCGAGAGGCACCGATCCGTAAGAACAAGTGACGTCTATGCTCTTTGCCGCATTGTAGAAGAGTTCACTTGCGTGCTTGTCTGCATTGACGGTATTGTTGAGGTCTTTTTTATTTACGCAAAGGAACTTGCCTTCTCTCAACGTGTCGTAAGCATATATGATGGTCTCTACGTCTTTGTAGTCCCCGCTTGCTCCGTGTCTCTTAGCCCACGCCCTTGCGCCTCTTATACCCGCCTCTTCGCTTCCTGTCAAAAGCACTCCGACTTCGGTATTTTCGAGTTCTATTCCTTCGTCGTGCAACGCCTTCATAACGGCAATACCCATATAGCAGCCCGTGAGATTGTCATTTGCGCCGTCTACTATTACGCTCGTATTCCACATTCTGTACATTGCTATCCAGAACGGAACGAATATCAAACATACCAAGCCCATAATCATAGGTACGCCTGTAGGCATTCCGACCGTTACTCCGCCCTGCAATACCATTGAGGCTATAGATATACCTACCAACGCAATAATACCGACCATTGAGATGATAAAGTGCGCGACAAAAGCGTCTCCGCTGATGAGATAACTCATCGTCCACTCGTGAGCAACGTCAGGGTGTCCGTTGAAAAGAATTCTTCTCTTGATTTCGCCCTTTGGATGCTTTACCGCCATAAGATTGTGTGAAGTGCGTTTTGGATATATCCAGTCAACAATCTCAAGATAAAGCACAAATTGCAACAGCATCAACAGCATTGCAACGCCTACTAAAATTATCGCAAGGAGAGGTATAAAAAAATAACTCACCATTGCCATTAGAATTATAGTAACCATAATATGTATCCAATTGAAAAACGCCTTGGGGTGCATTTCAAAAGGCTCGATCTTGACTTCGTCACTGTATTCTTTCAAGGCGTTCGCCATATAATCGACTGCGTTTTTTTCGCCATCGCTACCGGGCAAGCGCTTGCCGCAAGTCTTGATTATAGTGGTGATTTCCTCCATCATATAATCTGCTTGCGCGTCACTGTTGTCTCTCAATTTTTGAAGATCCATAAAATACTCCGCTAAGTATAAACTTTTCTCTAATTAAATATATTGTAACATATAAAAGATATATAATAAAGCATTTTGCAAAAAATTATCGGATTTTTTGTTTTCTTAACCATAAATTAAATCTAAAAATTGACGCGTCACAATTACAGAAAATTTGCGCAAACAACAAGCCGCTCTTCTTAAGATGGCAAATTAGCCCGGCGTATTGATTGACTTTTTGACAAAATTAGTTTAAAATATTTACATTATATACTAAACTAAAAGTCGAGAGGATTTTGCAATGTCATCAAAAAAGGATTTGGATTTGGGGAGAAAAATATCTAACTTAGCGGACAAGTGTATGGGCAACGGAGTCATTGACCCCGAACTTTTTGTTCAACACAAAGTCAACAAAGGACTTCGCGACCCAAAGGGAAAAGGCGTATTGACGGGTCTTACCAATATCAGCGACGTAATTGCAAAAAAAGTAATCAATGGCGAGGAAATTCCCTGCGAAGGTCAATTGTTTTATAGAGGTTACAACATCAATTCTCTGTGCGAAGACTTTTTATCAAGCGACAGATACGGATTTGAGGAAGTGACCTACTTGCTCTTATTCGGCGAACTGCCCAACAAATCAGAACTTGAAGATTTCAAAAATATCCTTGCAAAATATCGCAGATCACTGCCGAACACTTTTGTAAGAGACATTATTATGAAAGCGCCAAGCAACGATATGATGAATTCCCTTGCAAGAAGCGTGCTGACTCTGTATTCTTACGACCCAAAGGCAAACGATACTTCGCTTAGCAATGTGCTCAGCCAATGCTTGCAGTTGATAGCGCTCTTCCCTCTTTTGTCAGTATACAGTTATCAAGCGTACGAATACTACATAAAAGAAAATAATTCTTTCTTTATCCACGCGCCTAAAGATAATTTGTCAACGGCAGAAAACATACTGCATATGTTGAGAATTGACAGCAAGTACAGCAACTTGGAGGCAAAAGTCCTCGACCTTGCTCTTGTACTACACGCAGAACACGGAGGCGGTAACAATTCTACTTTTACCGCAAGAGCCGTAACCTCTTCGGGGACCGACACTTATTCCGCTATTGCCGCGGCAATAGGTTCGCTCAAAGGTCCTAAGCACGGCGGCGCCAATATCAAAGTTTCGCAAATGTTCAACGATATCAAAAAGAACGTCGCAGATTGGGATGACGACGAAGAAATAGAAAATTATCTCAACAAGATTCTCAACAAAGAGAGTTTTGACAAGAGCGGTCTTATCTACGGTATCGGTCACGCAGTTTACTCCCTGTCCGACCCCAGAGCGTTGCTTTTGAAAAAATCGACTAAGTCGTTGAGCGAAGAAAAAGGACTTATGAGAGACTTTAACCTATATTCTAAAGTCGAAGAAATAGCAATTAAACTTATATCCAATCAAAGGCGTATATACAAAGGCGTAAGCGCAAACATAGACTTTTACAGCGGATTTATTTACGATATGCTGGGACTACCGCAAGAATTGTATACCCCGATATTTGCAATCGCAAGAATATCCGGTTGGTCGGCGCACAGAATGGAAGAACTCATCAATTCGTCAAGAATTATGCGTCCTGCATACAACTGTACTCAACCTGCGCTTGAATACGTGCTAATGAAAGATAGAAAATAGTATCTAATAAAAAAATGATACACAAAAGGTACTGCATTTGCAGTACCTTTTGTTTTGATTAAATACGAGAGTTGATTAAATCATCTCAATCTGCTAGAATTGCCATATTTCCTTTTGAATGCCGGCTGATTGATTACTTCGCCGTATACGATTGCCTTTTGTAGAGCCGTGAGTTGCAAATCATTGTCGTCTTCTTCGTCGAGTTTGACATATCTGACGTTGTAGTGATCTTGACATCCCTCGGTAGACTTTCCGCCAATGCTGTTCATAGTCGGAACATACTCTACTCTAAACTTATCGCGGTTATCTTTGTGAGATACGTCGCAATGGCTATCGTGATGCGAAGACGTAACTATATTTTTTGAATTGCTCTTTTCTCGCTCCGCCTGTATGCGTTTCAACTCTTCAAGACGCTGTTGAAGTTGAGCAGTCATTTGCTGCTTTGCAGGCTGAGGAGAGCGATACGCAGTCGGTTGAGGCTGAGAATTACGTTGAGGTTGAGGCTGATCCGTCGTAGACTGCTGAGGTCTATGTTGAGCGCGGCTCGCCGACTCGGAGGAGTCGTAATCCAAGAATTTCTTAAACTCCTCCTTGTCATCAAGCAACTTCATTGCCTTTTCCGCATCATTTTTTTTCTTAGTTTCTGCACTTTGCTTAGCGACCGAAACTATTATCGCAATTATGCCAAACGCTACAATTGCAATAGGAATAAAAGCAAACATTATTTCTTATCCTTCTTTTTGCTGTCACCGGATTCTTCTACTCCGCCGATAGCATTACGCATATTGGTATCTGCCATCACGTTTTGCATATTGTAGTAATCCATTACGCCCAACTTGCCATTTTGCAAAGCCTCTGCCATTGCTTTTGGGACTTGAGATTCCGCCTCGATAACAAGCGCTCTCATCTCTTGGGTCTTTGCTTTCATTTCTTGTTCCAAAGCAACTGCCATAGCGCGTCTTTCTTCGGCTTTTGCCTCTGCGATTCTCTTGTCTGCCTCTGCTTGGTCCATCTGAAGTTGGGCGCCTATGTTTCTGCCGACGTCGATATCTGCAATGTCTATAGACAAAATTTCATAAGCCGTACCGCTGTCAAGTCCTTTGCTGAGCACCGTCTTGGATATCGCGTCGGGATTTTCGAGCACATCCTTGTGAGACTCGGAAGAACCCACTGTCGTGACAATACCTTCACCTATACGGGCAATAATAGTATCTTCGCCTGCACCGCCGATAAGTCTGGTGATATTGGCTCTCACCGTCACTCTTGCTTTGACTCTCAATTCGATACCGTCTTTTGCAATTGCCGATATGGCGGGAGTCTCAATCACTTTTGGATTGACTGATACTTTAACTGCATTAAGCACGTCTCTTCCTGCAAGGTCGATTGCTCTGGCAGTCTCTGCGGTCAACTCCATATTTGCCGAGTGAGCGGATATTAAAGCGTTGACAACTTTAATCACGTCACCTCTTGCAAGCACGTGACTTTCCAATTCGTCAATGGAAATGTCAAGTCCCGCCTTCTTTGCTGAAATGTAAGCGTCTACAAGCGGAATAACTTTGATACCTCTCCACTTCATTCCGATAAGCCTAGTCATTGATATCTTCACACCTGATACGAGCGCTCTGAACCAAATTCTGATAGGCAAAATGCTAAAAATAATTGCAATCAATACGAGCAATACCACTGCAACTACGATTGCCGTAATGCCGCCGGCGCCAAGCGCCAATGTCATTAAAACCATTTTTTACTCCTTATAATATATATTTTTTTATTTAATTATCATATCGAATTTTTTGCAGGGACATACTCTTGAACTGTAATCTTTACGCCTTCAACTGCAATAACTTCAATATCTTTGCCGCTTTCAATCAGCGCGGACTGCGACACTACGCTGTACAACTTGCCTTCTATCATAGCGTTTCCGCCGGGTCTCAATACCGTCTCAGCCTTTCCGACCTTACCGACCAATTGAGAAAAATTCTCCGTTCCGCTTGTAACACCTTCAGGTACTGCAACTGCCTTTTGCACAAGTCCGGTACGCGATAGTTTACCCTTTTTGAGTGAATGCAACATTATAACAAGCGCGATGCACACGACAACAGTCACACATATAAGCATTACGAAAAACTGAACGAAGAGAGATCCCCTCTTGCTCATAAACAATCTTACAGCCATACCTGCTAAAACGAGAATCAAACCTGCAATTCCAAAAAATCCGAAACCGGGCTGAAATATCTCGACGATAATAAATATCGTTCCCAAAACAAGAAGTATGGCAGGTATAATGCCTATGTCGCTGAATGCAATTTGAATCTCTTGCCAAAAAGTCAATCCATTGCTTGCTAACAACATATTCTCACCTCCTTGTCTATAGTATATACGACTTTTAGAGATAAAGCAATACCATAACTTATTTTTATTTGCAGATTATTTGCAGATTTTACATAAATTTATAACCAATCTTATCGTTGAAATTACTCGACTACGCGCTAAATGACAAAGACTGATTTCGCAAGATTTCTTTGCGCACATCAAAATCACTGTTAAAGAAATTAAATTCATTTGTTTAAGTTGGTTTACTATTTGGATAATTGAAATATTTTGCTTTAATC
>WSNH01000078.1 GCA_013316135.1 Clostridia bacterium | reverse complement strand
ATATTATATATCAATGCAAAATAATTTGCAAATATTTTGCGGTACAAAAGAGGACAGTGTTATTATATGCAATATTAGGTCGAATTTTGGTCTCAATTACTCGAATGTTGAGTTTTAACATAAATTTCTATTCCAAAAGTTTTCAAAAAAGGCTTGCTTTATAATTTATTTAATAATATGATATATATGAATAGTTATATTTACATAATAGTATATAGGTATAAATTTATGGCAGAGAGTGAAGAAAAGAATAACAATGTTGAAAGTACTGATTTAAATAGCAATATTGAAAGCAGTCAAGAAAACGCGCCGGAATCGGTCGAGCAAGACGGCGTAATCATCGACTATAACTTGCCGAAAACGGAGCGCGAAGACGCCGTAGTAGTCGATTCCGACATTGTGATAGACGGCGAAAACGGCGCGGAGGCTGTGAAAGATATATTCGTTGAGCAAGTTGATTATTGTGAAAATCAGCCGAATTTTCAATTTGTTGACAATGAAGCAGTCAACTTTTGCGACGGAAATTTTGAAGGCTATCCGGAAGATCGGTTTGAAAATTTTGCTGTAGAAGATATGCCTGCGCAAGAACAAGTCGTTCAAAATCAGAGAAAATCGTCTAAGCAGTCAAAAGTAAGAGTAATCAAAAAACTTAATATCGAAAAAGATAAAAAAGCAATAGCGCGTCAGCGCCGAAATAAGATTATAGGAAAGGTGTTGGCGTGTGTTTTTGTATTCATTTTTCTAGGTACGATTGCAGGTATCACTGCAGGCGCCTATACTGCGGCGGATAAACTTTGGATGGAAAGTGTCGGAGAGGAAGCGGGAGTTGAGTTTAAAGAACTCTTTACGCTTTTCAACGGAGTTATTGACGCCAACGAGGATAAGATAGTTACAAAAGGCTTTAATCAAGAAGACCTTGAAGAATTTTATTCCAATCTCAAGCGAAAAATGTTTCTTGCTCAAGATTATAATTTGTCAATCGGACAGATTATAAGTTCGGTAATGAGCGCGTCGGGAGAGGAGAAAGAAAGTCAGCAGTCGTATACTACGGTAGGAGTTGACGGTTACGACTTGCAATACGTCTATTGCGACGCAGACGGAAATACGGTGGTAAGCGACGAAAAGCCTACAGCCGAAGACTTCGGCGAGCCTGAAAATAATCAAGACGAAATCAACTCATCTGTTACCGGCAATGAGCAGTTGGATCAACTTTTGCAAGAATTGAAGTTTGACTTTTCTTCTCTTGCGCAATACGAGGGCGAACGCAATATTCTCGAAATTTCAGATAAACAACTTGCTGCAGTCATCAACGACGCATTCTCCGAGTTGGCAACTTCTTTCGGAGAATTGGAAGAGATAGAAAAGTCTATCGGCAAGCCCATTAACGAAGTTATTGCAATAAAACAAGTCGTCATATCGGGCAACAAACTTTCTGATACCGATACAAACTTAAAAATAACTTTGGAAGTAAAAGCAAAAGATTTATTATCCAATCTTTTGACACAATACGGAATACCGTCTATAGTAAATGCAATTTTGCCAGAGAAGTTATATGCTTCGGTCAGAGTTTATCCATACGACGTTACAAAGCCAATCGAGGCATCTGTCAACAGACTTGAAGAGGACAAGGTAAATAAGATAGTGCGGATTATCGACGTCATACTCAAAAAGACAGGCAATACGACGTCAATAAGCGATATGCTCGTTCAAGTCAACGGCAAAGTCGTCGAAGTGCTTGACAAAGCACAGCAGAAACTACCTATCACTTTTGTGCCTACAGGCAGCGTTGACTTATATCCCATAGAGTCTCTTATGGGTATGCTGGACGTTGACGTCAGCGAGCAGGCGTTTCTGTATATGCTCAAAGATATCAAGTTGCCCACCGGCGAGACTTTGGGTCTTGTTATGCCCACGCCGGAGGAGATAAAGGCTGAGACGAGCGTATTCTTATCTGAATTAAGCGTCAAGTATTGCCTTGATAATTCCGACGGTAAGATTAGTCAAGACAATACTATAAAAGACGTTATGAACTTTGCAAGCAGCGATGATGCGCTCGAGGCAATTCATCTCAAAGAGATGGATTATTCGGGTATTTATTCTCAACAACTCAAGGTTCGCACTTCTTATGACGCGCTTGCGGGAATGTTGTCAGACTACGTCAAAAACGAAGGCTTGTTGCAAGACATAACTGCCGATATAGTCAAGATTAGTTACACCTCAAGCAATGATATTCTTTCAATAGACATAAGGATAAATCTTTCGCAAATGTTAGGATTTGACGACGATAGCGTTATGTCTTCGCTTATAAAACAATTGGTTCCTGAGTACATCTATGTCAGCGCCAATATATGCGCCAACTCCAACAAAAATATACCTACTGAGATAGAGATCAACAAGACTGGTTCGGAAAACTCCAAGGCGCATCTCCTGACTTTGACGGCTTTAGCAAATAAGTTTGGAATGGACGCATCGTCTTTGACATACGATGAGATATGCGTCAAAGTAGACGAAGGACTCCGAAGCGGACTTTCGCAAATGCAAGAAAAGATTGGCTGCGAAATACTATTTACCGATGAGTGCGCGTATTTGCCAAACCTATTTGAAGTCGTATGCGGCACCGGACTTCTCAATGAAGACGAAGATCATAAGGTAGAACCCGAGAAATTATACAATATAATGAAGCAGGCTTATACTTACGAGGTCGCAAGCGCCGATATGAATAAGACTGCAAATGCGGACGGTTTTATTGGAGAAATCGAGAGTAAGTATTATATACAGCAAGGCAAGATAATCGACGACGGAGAGGGCAATTTGTTGCATAGCGTAATGGCGTTGAAAGAGAATTTCGGCTCTTCGATAGACAAGACGGCGTTGGCGGACGACAATAGAGACATAAGCATAATAAATCCAAAGATGACGGCAGGTGAGTTCGCATATCTAATGGAACTTAATATTGATACTGACAATATGAGCGAAGCGCTTAAATCGGCAGAAGTGTTGGGCGCAAGAATAAACGACGACGAGATAATTCTGTATCTTCGGGCAAAACTTTACGAGACGCAAGAAAGCGTGCTGTCGCAAGAGGACGGCAATGCGCCGGCGGAAAGCCAAGAAGTTGATTTGAGCAAATATTCCAATTTGTTGCCTCAACTGGCTTACGTCACGGTGATAATTGACGCCCCCAAGATGACTTCTGGAAGTCAAGAAAATTCCGTTAAGATCATTATCGACGGTATGGAAGACGACGATATGTCCGATTTCTTCTCAATAGTCCGCAAGTTGAGCGGCAAGAATATGACCGAGGGAGAGATAGAGGACAGGATTGACGCGCAAGTCAAAGATTATATGAGCAATATCAAAGGCATTGAATATAAGTTCGCCGGAGGAGCGCTGACGCTTGACAATATCTTCAACGTAATGGCAAGTAGCGATATTGTCAAGAGCGAAAATCCCGACGACTACGTATTCAAGCCCGAGGAGTTACGCAGGCTTCTCAAGCAACTTTACGGATATGATTATGACGCTGTGAGCGGAGGCAATTTTACGCCGGCTTCTAATCTCGATAACTTTATCGACGTAGAATTATATAATAAATATTTCATAAGCGACGGCTTTAAAGACACGCTTAAAGAAAGCGAGAAAGACGACACGTTGCTTGACGGCTTCGCCAGTATAGGCGGCGATAATTTCAGCATAGATAAAATCAGGTTGAGAGATGTTTTGAGAGAAGACGGATCTATATTATACGGATTGACTTCGCTCAACAATTTGACTGACAGGAGCAATAAGAGTCAAGTTCAAATAGACGAAGAGATTGCTCAAAATTTCAAACCCAAATTCTCAAGGGAAGAATTGGCGCATCTTTTGCGCACGCACGTTTCCTCAGCAGGCGATATGTCGTTTATGACAGAGCAAGAAGTAGTCTTCGCCGACAATGACGAAAATATTATGACTTTGACTTTGCGAGGCAGGGATAATCTCAAAGATGAAAATGCAAAGGGACTTATGCCCGATTATTTCTATATCAATGTCACCATTGAATTAGGATATATCTCTGAAATTGACGGTACGCGCAGCGATATGAACGTCTACGCAATGGATATCAATTCCGTAAGATACGTCGAAGACAAGGGCGAAAATCAAGATTTGCAATTGCTGTTGATGCTTATAGACAGAATTCAGAATAACTCTCGCGACGGCTCAGAGCCTGCCGAAAAAGTTTCTCTTGACGGCATTATGCAAGATATAGAAGCAAAACTCAAAGATTTCAAAGCTCAAATTCACAACAATATATTTACTGTATCTTTCCTTGCCGACGGAGGATTGATGTTCAATGAGACGGTATATCAAATAGCGCTCAACTCGGTATACGGCGCGTCTGCCAATGGGTATGGCAAACATGAGGATATGCCCGACGAGATAGACTTCCGCAACGGACTTTGCAAAGTCAACAATATGCCCGATAAGTTTGAATACGAGCAGGGAGTATTTATTGATTTTTTAAACGGCAACAGAGCGGATAATTCTAATAAAGCGATAGCCGACATTAACGACAAGTACGCTCTTGCCAAGCCTTTGAAGGACGGAACTAACGCAATACTGTCCATACTTGGCGATTACGCAAAAGATTATGCGACCAATATAGACGGTCAAATGCTTACAAGTCAGCAAAAGAGAGATATGAGCGTAGAGCAACTTCGTCCGAGTATCGACGGAGAGGAACTTTTGCTTATGCTTGAGAATAGCGTCGCGTTTAGCGCGGACGGCTATCAAGACGCCGTAATGAAAGCAATGTATATTCTCGACGACAAAATGTTAATAGTCTACAACAGTCCCATAGAAATTGAGCAAGAAAACGATAAGTTCGTCGAATTATTGCCCGATACTATGTCTATCGTGGTAAATATAGACGTCGACGCTCTTGAGTTTGCAGATAGGCTTTGTACGCAAATAAGCATCAACGATCTTCTTGATTGCGAAGTCAACGCAATTCAGTCTATGGTGTATACGCTCAATCAAAAAGAAGGCAAAGAAAGCAAGAGCCTAGAGGAGGCGAATGTAGAGTGTTCCGGCAGCGTGCGTGATACTATGAAGTCATTGACGGATAATATGACGGTAAGATACGTTGCCGACGATACTGTCGACGGCATTACCGGAGGCGGAACAATGATACTCGACAGTATCTATGAGGTAGCCGCTAAGAAGATAAACGAGGTTGACAATGAAGGCGAGGTAGCCTCTCAAGAAATCAAAGATACTTTGGAAGCCCTCTTTGACGGTCTTGATATAGAGGCGTACACTCCGCCTGCAGGCTTGAACGCCGACGATATGAAGATAACTTATACGTTAGATAGAGAGAACGAGCGTTCTTCCAATCTTATGCTTGATACGTCAAATATTATCAATCGCAGACTCAACATCAGCGGAGCAATAGGCGGTTGGAATATAGCGTCAATGATAGACACTGACAGATTGCTAGGACCGCTCGGACTTGAAAATAGCGCCCAAGACGGCGCAGAAGTCTTGAAATTAAAGCATACGGCGTTGGTACCTAAGAAAATCAACGGCGACGGCACTTTTGACGATATAAGAGCAAAATTAGGTTCGCTTCTTGACAAGGAGTATTTTCTTATCACACTTGATATGGATATGACAGCGGCGGCAGGTATGGAGATGTCTATACTTCCAAAGCGAATGGACTTGACTCTGTATATGGATTTGACTAGCGAAGAAATATCTATAATTTACAACGCTATGACTGACAAACAGCGCGGAATACTTTCGAGACTTGTTAAGACGAGCCGCCCCGAAGGCGTTGGCGGTCTGGATTTGAGCAACACCGAAGCAGTCAAGTCGGAGATTATGGATATGGAGATCATCAGAGAAGACGTCGGAAGTTACACATTCACAGTCACGTTGGGCGATTTGTTGCATAGCGGCGGCATAGTATTGCCTATAAGCAAGGCGTTGGACCAAGTCGAGAGAGACGAGAATATCATACTGGGTATGGGCGCAATGGTGTTAGATTATACCGTTCAAATGTAATACGCGACGTCATTTCGACATAGTTTAGTGTACGGAGAAATCTAGTCCATACTTTAGTCGTATAAAATAATTATTGCTTTTGCAAAATCAAAAATATATCTGCTTGCAAAGCAAACAACACATATCGGAGGTAACGAATGAGAAAGCATTACGACACTTTAGAGATAGGACATATATCCTTAGATTATAATATCGACTATCTTGACAATCAAATAATCGAAGTAGGCGGAGCGGTGATATATTCTTCAGCTGCCGCTTATGCAGGAGGTTATAAAGTGGGAGTCGTCACAAAACTTGCGCCGCAGGATAAGGACAGGCTCAATTGCTTTGTAATAGACAAAGACGACGTATTTTATATTCCCAGCAAAGAATCTACTTCTATTCGCAACAAGTATCACACTGCGGACAAGGAAAGACGCACTTGTACCTGTATTGGGCAGGGAGACAGTTTTTCTATACAAGACATACCTGACGTCGACGTCGACGTATATCATTTTGCCGGGCTTATATACGGTGACTTTGACGGCGAATTGATGATAGAACTTTCCAAGCGCGGCAAGATTGCCGTAGACGTACAGGCGCTTTTAAGACACGCCAACAGAGAGACCGGCGAGATGTATTTTGAAGA
The DNA here is from genome assembly GCA_013316135.1 of Clostridia bacterium. Lineage (GTDB taxonomy): Bacteria > Bacillota > Clostridia > Christensenellales > UBA3700 > RACS-045. The sequence goes on along the minus strand of WSNH01000078.1, from coordinate 373 downwards.
CTGGGCTGATAAAAAGCGCGTCTTGCCGTATATAGATTATCTTAAGACGGACACGGCAGAGGCAGAGATACTCACGGGGCAGACGGACAGAGTTGTTGCAGCACAATTGTTGCGCGAGTGGGGAGCAAAAGAAGTTGTCATCACGAATTCTGCAGAAGTCCTTGCCTTTGACGGCAACGAAATGTATACTTGTCCTATAAAAGCGAGAAATCTTTCGGGCAGAAGCGGACGAGGAGACACTACATTTGCGGCTTATATTACGCAAAGACAGTCTCACAGTATGGCTGATTCTCTATTGTGGGCGACTGCAACCGTTTCAACGAAGATGGAAGCGCCGGGACCATATAAAGGAAAAGGGTCGGATATTGAGGCG
>WSNH01000077.1 GCA_013316135.1 Clostridia bacterium | reverse complement strand
GATAATACTATTTTAATTTATTAAATCTGTTATGCTTCGTCGAAAATAAGACGTTTACTCCCACACTTTTAAATTCGCATTGGCATCAAGATCGATATCGCTTGCCTTTGCGCCCGTCTTAATCATATTATACGCTTGAGCGGCTATCATTGCCCCATTATCAGTGCAAAGCACCAAAGGGGGATAAAAGACTTGGATATTATGCGATTGCGCTCTTTGCTGCATTTTTGCTCTCAACACACTGTTGGCGCCAACTCCGCCTGCTATCACGACAGTGTTGACTCCCATATCTACGGCGCAACGAATCGTGTTGTTTACCATAATATCAGTGACTTTTTCTTGAAATGCACAAGCAAGATCGGCTCTGTTGAGTCGCTCTCCTTTTTGCTGGCATTTGTGAGCGTAGTTGATGACTGCCGTCTTGATACCGCTATAAGAAAAGTCATAGGTATCTTTGTCCTTGTACGGCGTTGGCAAATCTATGGTAGGCTTGCCCTCTTTTGCAAGTCTTTCTATCTGCGGGCCGCCGGGATAAGGCAAGTCCAATACCCTTGCAACTTTGTCAAATGCCTCGCCGCACGCGTCGTCTTGCGTTGCGCCCTTGATCTCTATCTCTGTGAGTGACTTGACATATGCAATCGTCGTATGTCCGCCGCTTGCTATCAAACATAGATAAGGCGGCTCAAGGTCAGGTTTGGCAATATAATTCGCGGCTATATGCCCCTTGATATGATTTACGCCGATAAGAGGTTTGCCAGTCGCATAAGCCAACGCCTTGGCGTAAGATACCCCAACTATCAACGCGCCCAAGAGCCCTGCGCCATAGGTCACGGCAATACAATCCACGTCGTCCAAATTCATACCTGCTTTGTCCAAAGCCTCTTTGACAGTGTTGTTAATTGCCAAAGTGTGATTTCTTGACGCTATCTCTGGGACTACTCCGCCATAACGCTTGTGTATATCTATCTGCGACGCAATTATGTTGGACAACAACTGGCGTCCCTTTGTGATGGCGACTGCAGTCTCGTCGCAAGAACTCTCTATTGCCAAGACGACGATATCGTCGCGATCGCGCATAGCGTCCAATTTTTGGTTTGCTATTTGTATATAACCCATATCCTTTTTCCGCTGTTTTCGATTTAACGTCATATTGGCATTTAGATTATTTGTCGGCTCTGATGACGTCGTAATAGATTTTAGTTTGCCTTCTTCAGATAGTCGAAAATAAATTGTTCTATATCTCCGTCCATAACTGCCGATATATTGCCTGTTTCGCAACCTGTGCGATGATCTTTTACCATTGTATACGGACAGAATACATAACTTCGTATTTGACTACCCCATTCGATTTTCTTTATTTCTCCCTTAAGTTCGAGTTCTTTTTCCTGCATTTCTCGCTCTTGTCTCTCAATAAGTTTTGAGATAAGCATACCCATAGCCTGTTCTCTATTTTGAATTTGGCTTCTTTCGTTCTGGCACTGCACGACGATACCGGTAGGCAAATGCGTTATGCGAATCGCGCTTTCCGTCTTGTTGACGTGCTGTCCGCCTGCTCCGCCGCTTCGATAGGTATCTATTTTTAGATCTTCGGAATTTATTTTTATCTCGTCTTTATTCTCAATCTCGGGCATTACTTCAAGCGACGCAAACGACGTATGCCGTCTGGCATTGGAATCAAAAGGCGAAATGCGCACAAGTCTATGCACGCCCTTTTCAGACTTGAGATAGCCATAAGCATTTTCGCCGACTACCTTAAAAGTCACGCTCTTTATGCCCGCCTCGTCTCCTGCGAGTTTATCCACTTCCATTACCTTATACCCTACTCTCTCGGCGTATCTTGTATACATTCTATACAGCATACTCGCCCAGTCCTGCGCTTCGGTACCGCCCGCGCCTGCGTGCAAAGTGAGTATTGCATTATTACCGTCATACTTACCCTTGAGAAGAGTCTCAAGTCTCAACGCCTCGACGTTTTGCGAAAAACTGCCCAGTTCGTCGACAACTTCTTGCATTTCTTCTTCGCCTGCCACGCCTTCCGTAAGTTCAATGAGCACCTGCAAGTCTTCGCTCTGCGCGAAAAGTCTATCGTAATGCTTGAGTTTGCTCTCTATCTTTGACAATTCTCTGTTGACTTTTTGAGCATTGTCCATATCTTCCCAAAATCCGTCTTTTGCCTGCTCGACCTTGAGTTGCTCTGCCTTTTGGGCAAGAGCGTCATATCCCATCGCCTCTCGTACCTCTGCAAGCGACTTATTTATTTTGTCTAGATCCCATTTTGCCTGTTCTATTGTAATCATCGTTTATCCTATTTTATATCATTCTTATTTTTGTTTACGGAACTACGCTCAAGGTGACGTCAAAAAAATCAAAAGTCACACACTCTTTATGCGTTTTCGTTCGGAGAGAAGAGAGATAGGCAAAACACAAAATTGCAAATTTTTGTCAAGTAGTCTTTGACGAGAGCCGTCGTACTTTCCGTACATAGGTTCAAGCCAAAGGCTGTATTGGCAGAAAAGACACTTTTTGGTTTTGTCTAGCCTATCTTTGAGCCGAACATATTACCTGCCGCAGCACTGCTTATACTTTTTTCCGCTTCCGCAAGGACAAGGATCGTTGCGCCCAACTTTCTTACCGCCTCTTACGACAGTCTTTGCCTTGGCTTCTTCATTGGTTACCATTTCGACATTTTGCTCTTTGTTTTGCTGTTGTATTGGGTTTCTTTCAAACTTGCTCTTGACCAAAGTACGCACCGTGTCATATTGAATTGACTCAATCATCTTTTCAAACATATCCAGGCCTTCAATACGGTATTGCGTAACGGGATCTCTCTGCGCGTACGCAACTAGACCGATACCCTGCTTGAGTTGATCCATAGCGTCAATATGGTCCATCCACTTTTTATCGACATTGTAGAGCATACATTCTTTTTCAAAGAGTCCAAAGTTAGCGTCGCTTCCGCTCTCTGCGATAAGCGCGTCAACCTCTTGGCATTTCTTTTCGTACTGCTCGGTAGCGACTGTCATTATTTTCTTTACAAGCCCCTCTATCGAGTTGTCCTCAAGGTCAAGTATGTAATCCGACGATAGCAGATTAGTGCCGTTCTCAAGTACACAATCCTCGAGTTCTTTATTGAATCCCTCGTAATTCCATTGACGGTGGTCTTCTTTGTAGTCAACGTATGCGTTGCATATAGAGGTCACCACAGCTTCCATCATAGCAATTATTTGTTGATGTACGTCCATATCGTCAAGCACTATATTACGCTGTTCGTATATGATTGCTCTTTGAGTATTCATTACGTCGTCATAACCTAACACGTGTTTGCGCACAGAGAAATTGCGGTCTTCTACTCTCGCCTGCAACGACTCAAACTGTCTTGTGATTATCTTGCTGACGATAGGGGTATTTTCGTCCATATCCAGCTTCTCTACTATCCATTTCATTTGATCTCCGCCGAACGCTTTGACCATATCGTCTTCCATAGACAGATAGAATACAGAAGATCCAGGATCGCCTTGACGACCGCTTCGTCCGCGCAACTGGTTGTCGATACGACGAGCCTCGTTGCGTTCAGTGCCTATTATTCTCAATCCGCCCAGCGCTATGACCTCTTGCTTCTCGGCATTGGTATCTTTTGCGAATATATCATAATGTTTTTTGTACTCCGCTCTCGCTTTCAGAATCTCTTCGTCGTCGGTGTTGGCAAACGATGTTGCCCACTCGATAATTTCGTGAGGATATCCCAACTTCTCAAGTTTTTGCTTAGCAAGGTGCTCCGGATTTCCTCCAAGAAGAATATCAGTACCGCGTCCCGCCATATTTGTGGCAATAGTCACTGCTTTTTTCTTACCTGCCTGCGCAATTATCTCCGCTTCTTTTTCGTGATTTTTTGCATTGAGCACGTTGTGCTTGATGCCTCTCTTGATGAGTATTCTCGACAATTCTTCAGACTTCTCGACGCTTATCGTGCCCACAAGCACCGGCTGTTCTCTGTCGTAGCAGGACTTTATATCCTGCAAAATTGCATTGTATTTGCCCGCCTTGTTTTTGAACAACTGATCCGGCTCGTCGATACGTAAAATCGGCTTGTTGGTGGGTATTACGACGACGTCAAGTCCATATATTGAATCAAATTCGTTTTCTTCCGTCTTAGCCGTACCAGTCATACCCGACAGCCTCTTATACAATCGGAAAAAGTTTTGGAAAGTAATCGTAGCCATCGTCTTGTCTTCCGACTTGATAGGCACGCCCTCTTTTGCCTCGATTGCTTGGTGAAGTCCGTCGCTGAAACGTCTGCCTATCATCTGTCTGCCGGTGAATTCGTCAATAATGATTACTTCTTTATCCACGACGATATAATTGACGCCCTCTTGCATAATAAAGTTGGCTTTCAGCGCATTATCAATATAGTGCTTCAAAGACTGATTTTCATAATCAGACAGATTCTCGATTCCGTAATATTGCTCTGCCTTTTGCGCGCCAAACTCATTGAGAAATACCGACTTTTCTTTTTCGCCTATTTCAAAGTCGGCTTGATACAACGATTTTTCTTCATCTTGGTTTTGCTCTTCGTCTTCTTGAACTTCCTCGTCTTTTGGGGGCAACAAAGTCTTAACAAATCTATCCGCTCTCGCATATTCATCGCTTGGCTTGCCGCCGCGACCGCTGATAATAAGTGGAGTTCTTGCTTCGTCGACCAATATGCTATCCACCTCGTCGACAATTGCAAAGTCCAATTCTCTCTGCACTTTGCGACTTTTGTCCTTGACCATATTGTCACGCAAATAGTCAAATCCTAGTTCGTTGTTGGTAGAATACATAATATCGCAATTATACGCATTGACCTTTTCTTCGTGAGACATACGCGCATAATTCACGCCTACGGTAAGTCCGAGGAATTTGTATATCTTTCCCATCCACTCAGCGTCGCGCTTTGCAAGATAATCGTTGACGGTAACGACGTGAACGCCTTTCTTGTCAATGGCTTTGAGATAAGCCGCCAAAGTCGCAACCAAAGTCTTACCTTCACCGGTACGCATCTCGGCAATTCTGCCTTGATAAAGCACAACGCCGCCTATAAGTTGCACGCGGAAATGCCTCATTCCCAACACTCTGTCGCTCGCCTCTCTCACAGTGGCAAACGCCTCCGGCAACAACGCGTCAAGGCTTTCGCCCGCCTGACGTCTTTCGACGTAACTTTGAGTACAAGACTTGAGTTCTTCATCTGTCATAGCCTTGAATTTGTCTTCCAACGCCTCTATCTTGTCTACTATCTTGTTGATTTTTTTGAGTTCTCTATCATTATGGCTGGGAAAAATTTTTCCAAGTAGTCCCATTTTGCACCTACCTTTGGCATATTCTGTAAATAATATTATCATATATTTATTAAATAAGTCAACGTATGGATAGCCATGAGCAAATAACTATAGAAAATTTTAAGTAAAAAATGTCGAAAAATATTTGAGTATAAAAGGTTTGCTACAAGAAGTCGACATCATTTTGACCTAAACGCAATGTAATAGCGAAATCTTTATCCATAACTAAACGAGCGCGTACGAATCCGTACGCGCCCATTTAATATAACTTTTTATTACGGTTTTACTCAACTTCAGAGATTAGTGGATTGCTATCACTTCTTGTTTCTCATTGAGCGTTGCTCTTTGAGAAGGTCTTGATAACGCTCTATCTGATCTTCCCTAAGGTCTATCATATTCTTTGCAACTTTGCAAGCCTGCGCGTCCGATACTACGACTTCAGTCTCTTTCACTTTGACTTTTGTTCCGTCATTCGTCGCGTCCTTGCGTATATCCTTCAAGTACTCGTCTTCCATCTTAAAGAGCGCCACTGTCGTATCCTTCTTTATCGTAAGTTTGATCAGCGGATTGACTGACGACTGCCCCAATAGTATGAAATACGTCGACTTCTTCTCCTTGCACTTGTCTTTCGTCAGTGCGTACTCTCTTAGACTGTCAAAGTACTTCTTCTGTTGTTTGGAGAGCATTGCGTACGCTTCGTCTAATGTAAGTCTGGGAGCCTTCTCTGCCTTAGGCTTTGCAGGAGCGGTTACTTTTACTTCTTTCTCCACTACCTTCTCGACTACTTTTTCTACAGGCACTTCGACTATCTTCTCTACCGGTACTTCCTTGACAACTTCTTTCTCGACAATCTTTTCGACCTCAACCGGTACTTCTACTTTGACCTCTTTCTCTACGACTTTTTCCACTTCGATAGGTACCTCGACGACCTTCTCCACTATCTTTTCGACGGGCACTTCTTTCTCAATGATTTGAGACTGATTAGCAAGTCTTTCCATAATGATTTTCTGCCCTTCGATCAACGCCTTGATTGCCTCGTCGTTTGCATTACTTGCTACAACTTCTTTCTCAACGACTTTCTCGATCGACTGTTGCTCGACAAGTTTTTGCATTACTTCTCGCATTGCTTTCTGCTCTTCAACAAGACTCTTGATTACTTCGTCGTTACTCGACGCCTGTTGAGGCAACATCTGTTGCATTCCCGGCAAAAGCGCTGTCATTGTCTCTGACACTATTCCTCTTATCTCTTCTGCTCCCAATGCCGGTTGCGAGTTCATATATACTCCTTGTGGCATCCCTTGAGCCATTCCGCTGTTTGAGTTTCCTCCCATCATACCCATCAGCATCATTCGCATATTTTCGTCGCGTTTCCTTTCTTCAAGGTCGGCTTTGTTGCGCTCGTACTCGTCTCTTGCGTCTTCCAACTCCTCTTGCGCCTTGTCGTTTAGCGTCTTCTCTATTATCATAAACACTAAACTCAATACCGCTATCCCCATCAATACGCACGCTATCGTCGTCCAAGCCGTCATTGCTAAGCCAAACAAGCCCGTAGCTCCTGCATAATAGTTGGCGTACTTCTCTTTCGTTCTCTTGGCTTTCTTTCTCTTGTTGGCATAGCCTATGCCCTTACTCATAAATATTATTATCAATATTATGCTTATTACGCTGGCTATTACCTGCCACCATTGTTTAAGCGCTTCGCCTACCTTTCCGAAATCTACGCTTCCTCCGGCGTTGTTGCCGCTG
>WSNH01000076.1 GCA_013316135.1 Clostridia bacterium | reverse complement strand
AGGCTCTTGTTTTCCTGTTTCCCAATAACTGATAGATGCATTGCTCAAGTTTAAATCTTTTGCGAGTAAATTTTGACCGACGTTTTTTTCGGCGCGTAAAGATTTAAGTCTTTCTCCAAATACCTTTCTATCAAATTCTTTCATATAAAGATATTTTAACAATAATTAGAGAAAAATACTTGACTTCTAATTATAATTAGAATATAATAACCTTAATCAAGGGTAATAAGCCCATCTAAAGGAGGAAAAAATGAAAGTAGTAAGTTGGATTTTATTTGTTTTGTCGATATTGGCGATACCTGTGTTTGCAATAATCGGCGCGTTGGGAATTACAGAAGACTCTTTGACAGATTTGGTAATCATAGGAGTTGTGTTCTTCTTTATTCTCGGTTTTTTAAGTCATATAGCAATTGGATTTAGTCGCGGGGAGTTCGACACTGCGGCAAAGATAGTATTCTATGCGTCGTATCCGGCATTTATCATACCTTTTATTGTTGTATTTTTAATATTGATGCTAATCAAGTTGATAGATGGGTTGGTATATTTTTTCACGGATAAGCATTACGTACTGTCAGCAGTAAACTATATTTTGGAGCACGCATTAGGTATTGGTAAAAGTAGGGGAAGAACTTCCGGAAGTAGCAAGTCAAATGAAAAAGAAAAGATTGTGATTGTTCAAGATTCCGTCAGGGAAGCACAGTTGAAATTTGTTGAGAAAAGTCAAGATTACGATCCAGACTCTGCTACGTATAGACAGTATTTTGATAGATACAGAGATGAATTGGGATATTATTGGCGTACTTATGACAACGGAGTTAAGTTTATAAAGGAAGACGATCTTGACAAATTCAATAGAGGAGATCCGCTTTTATAATTTTATCCTCACAAATTTATACCAAGCAAGTTCGATAACATATCGGACTTGCTTTTTTATAGCCGGTTTAATCGAAGTAATTCGCTGAAAAAGGTAGCGGAAATGATGAAAAACAGTTTTAATTAGATGAATAATGTATACTTTAAATTTATTATTTATTGAAGGTGATTATTTTGATTTAGTTGGACATAATTGCAGTATGAGAGAAATTATCAAACACATTGATGAAGTAAAAAGAAGAGTGGGGCTTATTGTAGGTCAGCCATTGACTTTTGAGGTCAACAAAGGTCGCAACAAGTTTGTCAAATTTGACGGATATATTCAGGACGCATATCCCGCAATATTTACGGTGCGCTGTATGATAGAAGGCGAGGAAGAATTGCTATCGTATTCGTACAATGATATACTAACTCGCAACGTACGGATAAATAAAAAATAGTTTTTGTCATAATGCCGTATTCAACGCAATATACTATGGTGTAAAAACAACAGTGCGGAGGATATATGGCAATCAATACAATATTTAAGAGCGTAGGCTCGGATTATGAAAGAAATCTGGACGGAAAACAAATAGTAACGCAATGCAACTTTGACACGACGTCCAAGGGCGGTGTGACGAAAGTGTGCGCCTTGTCGAGCGACGCTCAAATCACCAAGGTGCAGGCGCTGTCAAAACAAATCAAGATAAGCGGAAGAGTCTCGCTCAAACTCGTCTATCTTGACGGCGAGGGCAGACTTGGGAGTTTTGACTATATCTCCGACTTCTCGGAAGACATTGCCGACGATGCGGTAATCGCAGATATGCCGTGCTTGGTAAGAGCAAGTATCGTAGACAGCGTGTCAAGCATATCGGGAGCGGAAATAAAAGTGCAGACGGTAGTCGAGTTATCGCCTACGGTCGTGGAAATAAGTACTGTCGAACTTCTCGAGGAGGGCGATGGCGCTTTGGCTTTGCGCCAGGAGCAGGACTATCAAAGATATATCGCTACCGTCAACGAGGAATTGGAAATCAGCGAGGAATACGCCTGCGGAGCAAGAGTGGACGACGTGCTTTTCTATGACTCTAAAGTCTTGGTATGCAACGTTGACAACGACGACGACAAGTTGACGGTCAGCGGTCAACTGGAAATCAGCGTAATTTATTCCAGCGAAGGCGTTCAAGCGACGAAGAATATCAATTTGCCTTTTGTGCAGGAACTTGCTTCCAGAGGCGAAAATTTGCGCGCTTGCATATCGGCAAATATTAAGGACAGCAGACTCATTATTGAGGGCAGCGAAAACGACAATACCTTCAAGATGATAATATGCATATCCTTGCAAGGTTTTGTAATGCAAATAGAGAAGACTTCGGCAATAGTAGATTTGTATTCGCCCACAAACGCTTTGCAAGTTGGCAAAGAGACGGTACGCTTTGATAAACAAAACGGCGTAATGCGCTTTGAGGAAAGAATAAGCGGAAGCGTGGCGGTCGACGACGGCGACGAGGGTATCAAGAATATTATAAGCAGTGTGGTCACTCAAAATACTCTTTCCAATATCGTAGCAATGCAAGATTGCATACTTGCCGAAGGCATACTCAATACTTGTGTAATCTATATGAGCGAGGGCGGTAATATAAAGTGTATTCAGGTGGAATTGCCGTACTCTTTGCAATTTGATAAAGAGGGCGTTTCTGCCGGCGATATTCTTTGCGGCAGCGCAATCGCGACGGACTGCTCGCACAAAGTAAAGCGCGACAGAGAAGTAGAGTTGACGGCAAATATCGTTTTGTCGATATGCTCCAAGACGCCTGTGGAAAACGTAGTAATCAAGGCGCTTGAAGAGGGAGAATGTCTTGAGGTCAATTCAAGCGCTATCAGCGTATATCTCCCAAGCAAGGGCGAAAGTATATGGCAGGTCGCTAAGACTTTGGGTATGTCCATAGAAAGCATTATGGAGCAAAATCCTAATTTGAACGACGTAATGCAAGGCGATGAAAGAATCGTAATTTATAGAGAAGTGTAAATAATTTGGCGCGTCAATAATGCTTTTGACAAGACCTTGCCGTGGCGGCGAGGTCTTATGCTTTTTTATTTATATATTGTTGAGTTTTTCCATTACGCTTCGCTTCAGTCGAAATGACATATTATCGCGCGGGCGTCAATGACATTTTTTTGTCAACTCGAGAATAGTCGATAGGCTAATCCGTTCATTAAGTACCGACAAAATGTAACATTGCGACATTTTCGTTTGGTCGGTAGGGCGAAGTCCAACTTTACGTTTAGCAATTACTTTTTTTATAAGGTTGATATCTCTCCACTTCGGTCGAGATGACATCTAAAAAGTTATTGCGCATATTTTAGGTTGTGACGCACGCCACGCAGTCGAGATGTCTCGTAACGATTGAGATTACACTTGTCCCTTTACATAAAATTTGCACAATTTATATTAGTTTTACAAGGCGCATATTGATATGGAATATGTGTTGTGATAAAATGATAATGAAGAGGTGTTGTATGGATAAGTTCATTCAGGGATGTATGCGAATCAAAGATTTGACGACTGCTCAAGTCAGAGAGTTGATAGACGCAAATTTGGAAGAAGGTATCAACGTATTCGACCACGCGGATATTTACGGCGGAGGAGAGTGCGAAACGCTTTTTGGCAGAGCCCTCAAAGAAGCGCCTCAGTTGAGAGATAAAATAATATTGCAGACAAAAGGCGGTATAGTAAAAGATTTGTCTTGCCACAGATATGACAACAGCGCCAACTATCTAATTGATTGCGTACACAAGAGCCTTAAAAGACTCGGCGTGGAAAAGGTGGATAGATTTCTTATTCACAGACCCGACTCGCTTTTTAATCCCGAAGAGACGGCAAAAGCATTTGACAAACTTTCTCAGGAGGGCGCAGTCAATGAGTTTGGAGTAAGCAATTTTGCCGGCAGTCAAATTGCGCTTTTGCAATCAAGTTGCAAACAAAAGATTCGATATAATCAAGTACGCGTTAGTATATTCCACTGTCCTATGATAGAATACGGCGTCAATTACAACCGTTATAACGACGCAGGCGTCAATAGAGACGGCGGCACTCTAGATTATTGCAGACTAAACGAAGTTCAAATTCAATGCTATTCGCCCTATAAGGGAAAGAAAAAATCTTTTGTTGGCGATATTAAATATCCTAAATTAAACAAACTTCTCAAAGAATTGGCGTTTAAATACGGCGTAACTCCCAACGCTATTGCCGCCGCTTGGCTGCTCAAGCACCCTGCAGGATTTGCCGTCATCAACGGCACGACCCAACCTAATCGCGTAAAACAAATCGCAAAGGCTAAGGACATAACTTTGACTCGAGGGGAGTGGTACGAACTGTATCAGTCTTTAGGACGTAAGTTGCCGTGATATTGTTGATAAAAGATATGGGGGACTTGATGTCCCCCATTGTGTTACTCCCAGAATTTTGAATACCTTGCAATTAAGTTTTGAATTTCTTCTATTGACATAAGTCCTTTACCAATCGCTACTTTTAGGTACTGTCCGCCAAAAGCCTCGTATATTGTTTCAGGTACAGGACATATTTCTGCAAATTCCTCATAAGTGAATAATCCGTATTTTTCAATATCTGCAAGATAGGCTTTTTCGTCAATCTTCATTGTTTGTGGGTCAACCTCAAATATGTTTATAAATCCAGTGATTGCTCCAGGCATTGAAAGCATACCGTTGACGTAATAGCAAAGATGTCCGTAAGTCACAGGACTCCAAGCAGAAGTTATTTCAGTTGCTACTTTTACGTTGGTGAGTTGCACTTTGGTATAAGTTAGATTACCGTCTTCGTCAACAGTCTGTTTGTTAAACCAATGTCCAATATATTTGTCTGCATCGTAACGTAAGTATACATATTGATTTAAATCAAAATCCCAAAAGCCGTGTTCGTCAATTACTTTTACGGCTGTGCCGTCAGAGAAGTATAGATTTGTCACTTCATATTCACGTTGAGCCTCTTTATCTATGAAGAGAATCGGGGCAGTGTCGAAAGCGCCTGTTTGCATATTCCATACCAGAAGTTCTTCATTGCCTGTCAGGTCTTGAACTGCAACTTGACTTCCGTCGGCTAAAGTAATCAAAGAATTGTCGGCAACACATGATGCAGGCGGCTCAGGAATGTCATCATAGTTAAACGAGAAAGACCTTGTATAAGTATATGATTTATCTTTTCTAGTTGATTTACATGTCCAAGTTAAAGTATATTTCTCATTGTAGGTTAAATCGCCTGTATTTATAGTAAAATTGCAAAATCCATATTTACTATTAGATATCAAACCAACGACAACTGTATGGTTATATGATTGCGCTCTGCCTATATTAACAACTTCTCCAGCGCTGTTTCTTAATACAAATGTCATATCTATAGTTATTTCTTTGACTGCATTAAACGCTGAAAGCGTTGTCATATAAAATTTCAAGTTTGTTGGTTTATTAATATAAAGTTCATCGTTTTGGTCAAAACCAAAAGAATTTGGGTCTTCGATTTCCATATCAACTTTCCCATGCCAATAATACCAACCGTCATTATATCCGTATCCTTTCATTGTAGGCATATATTGGCAATATTGCAATGCCTTTGCTGCATTTAATATGCCACCTGATACGCACTTTCCCTCGTATAGAGTATTTTTAATAACCTTATTTAATATTGTGGACTTTACTTGCGCTGCTATATATTCGTCGCTTATGTTATGAAATAAACTTTCGTATCTAGTATATAATAGAGCCGCAACGCCTGTTACAAATGGAGCGGCAGCAGAAGTACCACCAAATTTGTCAGTATATCCAGAGATATTATAGGGATATTTGTCAATTTGGGGACATGTAGTAGTTATAGTATCGCCTGGGGCGAAAATACTAACTGTTTTAGAGCCATAATTTGAAAAAGATGCTATATTTGAATTTGAAATTATTGCTCCTACGGAAATAACTCTATCGCTAAATTCCTGACCATGCGAGTAATCTGATGGATAATGCTTGATAACATCGTTATCATTTGACTCATTGCCTGCAGAACAAACAAAAAGACCAGTAAAATTATTAATAGCAATTTTCCGATCCATATTATCGGTTGTCCCGCCACCACTATAATTAATTATGTCAATATTATTGTTTATAGCCCAAGTTATAGCATTTGTAACAGCAGAAACATCAAATTTAACTTTATTATCTGATTCTTCATATTTATCAACCTTAAGAGGTGTAATTTGTACTTCCCAATTTACTCCTATTACTCCATTTTCAGTAGCACCGGTTGCGCCTATTATTCCTGCCACCGCTGTGCCATGTCCATTGGTATCATTGGTATCATTGGTGTCATTGATAAAATTCCAACCTGCTACTACATTGTCTTTTAAATCTTCATGCTCTGCTATTCCGGAATCTATTACGCCGACTTTTACTTTTTTGCTGCCAGTTGAATAGTTCCAAGCGGAAGGGGCATTAATACCAAAAAAACCATGTAATCCCCATTGGTCTTGATATTTAGTTCCTGACGTTGCTATTGGGGTATCTTCAGGCAAATCTGAAGGTTGATCGTATGTGTTTGCGCCTACCCATAGGACGCCGTCTATCACTTGTATTTGACTTATAGCATTAAGTACGTTTAATTTTGAAGGTTCTTTAAGATCTATTTTTATTATTTGACGAAAACTCTTCTTATTCAAATACAACTTATCCATGATTTTTCCCGTAATGAAGGTTAAGTCTTTTATTGCTTTTACAAAAGATAAATTAGAGAATTTTGCGCTGTGACTTTTATTAAATCCGCTAGAAAACTTGTCCATGACTACTATTACGCAACTGTCATCAAAATCATCTTCTATGTCTATATCACAGTATTCTTTTTGTTCAAAATATGTAGTGGATTCTGCCACATCTGCTTGCGCTACAATACCGTTGCACGATATGCACAGTATAACAATGGCAGTCATTAAGATAATTGCCATTGCACATAGTTTTTTGCTGTTAAAAACTTTAGTATTTTTCATAGTTTATCCTCCTATATTTCATTCTACTATTTCGTTGACGTTGATTTGAGTAATATTTGCTACTTGGTCTTTTTCTATTTCTAACAAATACAAACATGTAGCGATATCACAAGGGTAATCGACTGGCTCATCAGGCAGCTTTCTCGATAAAGTTATATTTAGTGAATTTTCATTGATTTCAAAATCTTTAACTCTAAAGAAATATCCGCTGCTTGTTCTAAATCTAGATAAAACTACTATTGACT
>WSNH01000075.1 GCA_013316135.1 Clostridia bacterium | reverse complement strand
TATATTTAAACATTTAAGGAGTAGTTGTTATGCCAAAAGCAGCGATAGTAATGGGAAGCGTAAGCGACCTTGACGTAGTAAAACCCACAATTGACATTCTCAAAAAATTTGACGTGGACGTGGAAGTTAGAGTAATATCTGCTCACCGCACTCCGCAAATGGCGCACGACTTTGCAAACAATGCAATTGAAAACAACATTGAAGTCATTATTTGCGCGGCGGGAAAGGCGGCTCATCTCGGCGGAGTAATAGCGGCTTATACGCCGTTGCCGGTGATTGGATTGCCAGTCAAGAGCTCGACGATGGATGGGCTTGACTCTCTATTGTCAATGGTACAAATGCCGTCGGGTATTCCCGTGGCGTGCGTGGCTATCAACGGCGGACTTAACGCAGGTCTTCTTGCGATACAGATACTCTCCGTCAAATATCCAAATCTTATGAAAAAAATGCAAGACTACAAAAATAGTATGGCAGAAAAAATTAAAAGCGATGACGAAAAATTGCAAAAGGAGTTAAATTGAATTATGGAAAAGACCGTTCAACTTTATGAAGGCAAGGCAAAGAGGGTTTACGCCACGACAGATCCCGATATCGTATTGGTATCTTACAAAGACGACGCTACGGCATTTAACGGACTTAAGAAGGGCACGATTCTCGGCAAAGGCGTTGTCAACAACGTCTGCAGCAATCATATGTTTAGACTTTTGGAAGCAAAAGGCGTTCCTACTCATTACGTTGAAGAGATCAACGAGAGAGAGACTTTTGTCAAAAAAGTTGAGATTGTACCGCTTGAAGTAATTATTCGCAACAGAGCGGCAGGATCTTTTTCAAAGAGATACGGCGTTGCGGAGGGTACCCAACTTGCGACGACCGTCATAGAGTTTAGTTATAAGAACGACGATTTGGGAGATCCGCTTATCAACGACTATCACGCTTTGGCGCTTAAGTTGGCTACAAAGGAAGAGATAGAGAAGATCAAAGAACTTGCTTTTAAGGTCAACGACTTTATGAAAACATACTTCAGCGAGATAGGAGTAGAACTTATTGATTTCAAGTTGGAATTCGGCAGATTCAAGGGCGACATAATTCTCGCCGACGAAATATCACCCGATACTTGTCGTTTTTGGGACGCTAAGACCGGCGAGAAACTTGACAAGGACAGATTCAGAAGAGATATGGACGACGTAGACAAGGGCTACAGAGAGATGATGAAGAGAATGGGTCTTACCAAGTAATCTTCACAAGTTATCGAGATATTTTAAGGAGTAGATATATGGCAATTGATTACAAGTCCGCAGGTGTGGACGTGGAGGCAGGTTACAAAGCCGTCAAGTTGATGAAAGAATACGTCAAGACGACATACAATGAAAGCGTTCTCGGCGATTTGGGAAGTTTCGGCGGTTTTTACGCGTTGGGAGATAAAGAAGATAGCGACTGTCTTGTGGCAGGCACCGACGGCGTAGGAACAAAACTTAAATACGCATTCGTATTGGACAAGCACGACACTATAGGTATTGACGCGGTAGCGATGTGCGTAAATGACATTGTATGTCAAGGAGCAAAACCTCTTTTGTTTCTCGATTATATTGCGTTGTCAAAACTCGTACCGGAAAAGGTTGCCCAGATAGTCAAGGGCGTAAGCGAGGGCTGCCTTCAAGCCGGATGCGCGTTGATTGGCGGTGAGACTGCGGAAATGCCTGGATTTTATGCAAAAGACGAATACGATATTGCAGGATTTTCCGTGGGTATCGTCAAGAAGAACAAAATTATCAATGGCAAGAGCATCAAGGTCGGCGACGCTTTGATTGGTATTGCGTCGAGCGGTATTCACTCAAACGGTTATTCGTTGGTACGCAAACTTTTTGGCGAGGATAGAGAAAGTCTCAATAAGTTCAATGAGACTCTCGGCTGTACGCCTGCAGAACTCGTGCTTACTCCCACAAAGATATATGTCAAGACGATTTTATCTTTGATAGAGAAGTTCGAGATTAAGGGCATTGCGCACATTACGGGCGGCGGTTTTATCGAAAACGTACCTAGAATTATTCCTAGCGGTATGGGCGTCAAAATCGACAGAAACAGTTATCCGTTGCCTAGAATTTTCAAGGCGTTGCAGGAAATCGCAGGTATTGACGACCGTAAGATGTGCAATACATTCAATATGGGTATCGGTATGGTGCTTGCAGTGGACAAGTCTATTGCAGGGGCGGTTGTCGACGAACTTAGGGCTCTAGGCGAAGAGGCTTATGTAATAGGCGAAGTTACCGATAAAGAAGGACAAGTAGAACTTTAATAGGTGTGCCTTGCGATTTTGCAGGGCATATCCTCATTTTGCTTATAAATCTTGGTGAGTATGAAGAATATAGCGGTATTTGCATCGGGTAGCGGAAGCGATATGCAGTCGGTTATAGACGGCACATTGAGCGGTCAAATCGACGGCAAGGTCGTTGCGGTAGTTACTAACAAAGAAGGGATATTTGCAATCGAGCGAGCAAAAAAGCACGGCATAGACTGCAAAACTTTTAAGGCGAAAGATTATGGCGACAGCGAGACGAGAGATCGAGCCATAGTAGAGTATCTCAAAGGATACGGCATAGACCTAATTGTTTTGGCGGGATATCTTGCAATAGTAACCCCTATATTAGTGGACGAATACGAGGGGCGTATTATCAATATTCATCCGTCGCTTATTCCAAAGCATTGCGGAAAGGGTATGTATGGGCTCAACGTGCATAGAAGCGTGATAGAGAGCGGAGATAAAGTCAGCGGCTGTACGGTGCATTACGTAGATTATGGCGCAGACACTGGAGCAATCATTGCACAAGAACAAGTTGAAGTAAAAGACGGTGACACTCCCGAGACCTTGCAAGCGAGAATACTCGAAGTTGAGCACAAACTTCTTCCAAGCGTAGTCGCAAGGCTGTGTAGATAACGGACTGCATCATTTGACCAAAACGCAGCGACGTAATTTCGCATATATATGCCCATTTTTACCACTTATCCACATACTTATCCACATCGCAGTTGAGTTATCCACACTGCCAAAAGTCTGAAAATATGCCGCTAGAGTTGATTTTTTGTTATTATTTTTCGTTTTAACCGCCCCAAAAATATGGATAAAATGGGATAATATCCCCTCGATATTTTTCGACAGCGCACATAAGTTTCCGCTATTTTCAGCAATACAAAACGGCGCATTTTAAACTTGCGCCGTCTGCAGTATTATTTATTCGATATTATCACAGTTTTTTTGCAATTTCTTTTAAGAAATCCACAGTGTTGAGTTTATGTACTTGCTTATCTCCCTTATAGATTGCCGCAAGATCTCCGGTCATATAGCCGTCTTCTATCGTATCTATCGTAGCCTTGTCTAATCTGTCGGCAAACTCCTCAAGCGTCTTTATTCCGTCAATTTGACCTCTCTTTCTAAGTCCGCCCGACCAAGCAAATATCGTAGCTACTGGATTCGTTGAAGTCTCTTCGCCCTTTAAGAACTTATAATAATGCCTTGTTACCGTGCCGTGCGCAGCCTCATATTCGTAATTCCCGTCTGGCGAAACCAAGACGGACGTCATCATTGCAAGCGAACCGAAAGCAGTCGCAACCATATCGCTCATTACGTCGCCGTCATAGTTCTTGCAAGCCCAAATCATTCCGCCGCCGGAACGTACTACTCTCGCAACCGCGTCGTCGATAAGCGTATAGAAATACTCTATACCTGCATTTTGGAATCTATCTTTGTATTCATTGTCGAAAATCTCTTGGAATATATCCTTAAATCTATGGTCGTAAGTCTTTGATATAGTATCTTTTGTCGCAAACCAAAGATCCTGCTTTGTGTCCAATGCGTAATTAAAACAACTGCGAGCAAAAGAAGATATACTCTTGTCGGTATTATGCATACCCATTACGACTCCCGACGTCTTGGCATAATCGAAAATCTCGACTTCCCTCTTGCAGTCTTCGTCCTCGATGACGAGTTTTGCACTTCCGCCCTTCTTGACATAGCCTTCTACGTCCTTGTATATATCACCGTAAGCGTGACGAGCAATGGTGATGGGCGAAGTCCAAGTAGGTATATATGGAGTTATACCCTTAACCATTATCGGTGCCCTGAAGACCGTGCCGTCGAGAATTGCTCTGACCGTGCCGTTTGGACTCTTCCACATTTGAGTGAGATTATATTCTTTTACTCTCTGCGCGTTGGGCGTTATAGTAGCGCACTTTACGCCGACGCCGTATTTTTTGATAGCGTTTGCGGCGTCTACCGTAACTTTATCTTTGGTATTTTCTCTGTTGACAAGCCCCAAATCGTAATACTCGCTGTTGAGATCTACATAAGGCTTAATAAGTATATCCTTTATCCAAGCCCAAATATGTCTTGTCATTTCATCGCCGTCAAGTTCCACTATAGGCGTAGTCATCTTGATTTTTTCCATAACGTACTCCAAAAAGTATTTTCGCAATGACATTATAATACTGATATATTATAAAGTCAGCGAATAATTACGTTTTTGATTATACATTTTTCACAGACACTTTGCAAGCATTTGCCTTATTTTTAGAGTAATATTGCAAAACTTTGGATGAAAAACCTGCTGATTTTGCGTTCTTACTCTCTTTAATCGCATCTTCTATTATAATATCAAGAATATCTTTGAGATAGAATCCCTTATCTTCATACAAATACCCCGCCATTGAGCCGGGAATAGTATTGATTTCGTTGAGATATACGCACTCGCTCGCATTATCTATAAGATAATCGCATCTTACTATGCCCTTACATCCCAACGCCTGATATATCTTTGTCGTAACGCTCTGTATCTTAACCTTGTCGGCTTCGCTTATTTGCGCAGGGAAAATTCTTTTTGCGCTTGTCTTTGCGACCTTTCCTCCCGACATATACTTATCTTCAAATGTCAAAAACTCCTGCCAGCCCACCGGCTCTTCAAGCGTAGACGGATAAATTTTGCCGTTTTTTCTTAAGCAGGCGCAATTTATCTCCTTAAAGTCAGTTAAAGCCTTCTCCACGACAACCTTGCTGTCGTAATAAAACGCAGTCTTAAGTTTTTCTTTCAATTCCTCCCTATCTTTGCTAACGCCTATTCCTATCGACGAGCCTTGATTGGCGGGCTTGACAATGAGCGGAAATCCCAATCTCTCTATTATTCTTTCCAAAACTTCGTCGGCGTCACTTTCGTTGACCACTCCGTAAGGCAAGACTGGCAACGTCAATTTCTTGCAAATCATCTTAAACAACGCCTTATCCATACCGATGCCGCTTGCAATATGCGACGGAGACGTAAACGGTATGCCCTGCACTTCAAAGAAACCTTGCAATGCGCCGTTTTCCCCCTTGCCGCCGTGAGTGCACAACAACGCGCAATGAATATCTCCGATTAGTTTAAACTTGTTTTTTTTCAACGCATATAAGTTGCCTTCCTGAAAAAATACCTTTTTGCCTTTAGGCTCGCCGGCGCTCGTATAAGAGTCGACATTTTTATACTCGTCCAAGATATAAAAACAATCGCTCCAGTAAATTGGAAATACATTATATTTTTTCCTGTCTATTGCTTCGATAGCCTGCAACGCAGTGATGATGGATATGTCTCTTTCACAAGAATCCCCGCCGTAAATAATTGCTATATTTTTCAATATAAACCTCCGATAATATGTTTTGTCTCTAAAAAAACGTCAATTTGATTTGTCATTAGTTCAGCAGACTGAACATTGTTCAATAATTGTCCGGCAAATCGTTCTGAAGCAACAAAACGTCACCTCTCTTAAGTATTGCGCTAAATAATTCTTTAGCGTTATCCAAATGCTCCACCAAATATATATTTTTATCGCAATAGTTTTCGGAAATCATTCCAAGTCGTATATCTTCCCGATTAACGCCTATTAAAATGGCTATATCGGCTACCCTCGCGATACTTTCACCCAATCCGAAATTAACTCGCTGTTGCTCCGATCCCAGTTCAACTATGCCTTGAGTAGCCACAATTTTTCGTCCTTTAAACATATTAAGCGTCTCAACTGCAAGTTTTGCGCCTTCTTCGTTGGAATTATAGCTGTCATCAATTATCGTAATGCCGGTGGGCAATTCTATAGTCTGTAATCTATGCTCGACAGGTGCCACCTGAGATATACCTTCGGAAATTTGAACAATGTTCAATTGAAGATCTACACAAAGTTGAACACAGAGCAAAATGTTTTCAAGATTGTGCCTGCCGATAAGTTTGCAATTGCAATTCCTATACTCTTCGCCGATATGCAAAACAAATTTAAGCCCTTGACTGTCACATTCTACGTCGCTTACAAATACTTTTTTTGCATCTTCTTCAGAAGACAAAAACAATTCGCCTGATATTGCCCGCTTTCTCGCTCCGACATACTCCTCATACATTTGACGAGTAAATTTATTTTCGCCGTTAAACACTGCCACGCCATCGACACTCTGCAAAAAATCGGCTAGTTCTTTTTTTGTGCTGTATATATTCTGTTGACTTTTAAAAGCGCCAAGATGTTGAGATCCTACTCCGGTAATAATTCCGAAGGTAGGCTTAACGATATCACACAGTTCTCTAATATCCCCCACTTTCCTTGCGCCCATTTCTGCGACAAAGATTTGACATTCCTTGGGAAGATCATTGACGGCTTTACATATTCCAAGCGGCGTATTATAGTTACTCGGCGTGCAGTATGCGTTATATTTTTGATTGAGAATTGTAGTCAGTATGTTTTTTACAGTAGTCTTACCGTAACTTCCCGTAATTCCGATTTTAATAATGTCGGAATTTTGCAGCGTTTGTGAACATTTTTTGATATACTTTCTTGCAATTTTCTGCTCAATAGGTTTATT
The DNA here is from genome assembly GCA_013316135.1 of Clostridia bacterium. Classification (GTDB taxonomy): domain Bacteria; phylum Bacillota; class Clostridia; order Christensenellales; family UBA3700; genus RACS-045. The sequence goes on along the minus strand of WSNH01000075.1, from coordinate 326 downwards.
TACTATCAATGTCAGCGCTACAATTTCAGGCAATAGAGCAAATATAAACGGGATAAATATAAATGATAAATTTGTGCCGTTAATATTTATTATGTGCCCCAAGTAGCCAACGGTAAAAATAAATATTGCTATCAACAACGCATAGGACGCTATAAGCCTCTTTGCTCTTGCAGTATATACTAGAGGCTGATGGGAACATTTATCCCTTTCGTCTGTTAAACTTACCAACAATACTACAACAAACAGCCCTTGTGATATAAGTTGAAGATAGTAATTGCCGATATGAACTGATATAAAGGCAAAAATAGCGTTGCAAAGCGTGACAC
>WSNH01000074.1 GCA_013316135.1 Clostridia bacterium | reverse complement strand
AATCGACTCCTCTTTGCCGTCTATTTTAAAACGGCGTGACGATGAATACCAATAAATCGCCATACGACATTTCGGCATATACTCCCTGCGCCGCAAGAGCGTCGCAAATCTTGCCGCAATCTACGCCGTCGATCTTGACGACTAGTCGGGAAAAATCGTCAGTTTCAACTACTTCTCCGACTTTAAGTATAGTCTTAAACCTGTCGACGGATCGTTTTACTTTTGCGTACTCTTCTTCGCCTCGGCGCGCCATATAATCATCGGCATAGTCCATACTCGCCATTACAAGATAATTGGGCGACGTCGTATGAATATCCGCGCGCAACGCTCTGCACTGCATATACACGTCCTCGCCGTTGGTCAACACCAGCGCTCCGCCGCCGTATACAGGCAATGTCTTGTGCATACTCGCAAGCGCTATATCGGCATACTTACTTGCATTGTTAGGCAATAGCGACGAATATGGAAAATGCGCCGAATGCGCTTCGTCTATGACAAGCAGCGCGCCCATTCTCAATGCAAATTCTTTGATTTCTTTTAACGGCTTCAACCTGCCGAAATAGTCGGGGCAAGTGACGAATACGCAAGAGATTTTGACAGAAGAACTCAATTCCTCCGCCTCTCTTAGATTATTGCAACAGCGGATTTTTTCGCCAACAATTCTTGCCGAAGCAAAAAAAGATTTGTGCATATCTCCTATAGCAAGCGCGACGCCTCGTCCAGACCTTGCGACAGCCATTGCAATCAGCATTCCGCACGTCGAGCCGCTTGTCAGCATCAGCGAATTTTCATAGCCGTAATTCTTTGCAAGTTTTTTTTCGCAATTTGCGATAACTCCGTCGCTGTAGAGAAGATTGTCAAGTCCATTTACTTCCGTCCAATCATACGCGGCAGAAGAATACAATGCGTCAAGACTGTCCACACCACTGTGACCGGGCATACAAAACCGAGCCTTGACTGCGCCGTTATACTCTTTGACCTTGTCGTAAATATCTCTTGACATTTTTCTCCTCATAACGTTTTAATCTCAATTAAACATTTGGACATTATTATTTTATTTATCTACCAACACCTACAATGTTATTGCCTACATACAATGTCATTCCGAACGTATCAGATAAATCTCATTCGCCGAAATGACAACAATTATGTATGTGAAATGCGTTGATTCAGCGAAGTCATATTTTAAAGGGCGACCTTTAATTTTAAGGTCGCCCTTTTAGTTGATATTAAAGTTTTGTTTATCAGTTGATTGCCAACACCTTGACTTTGTAAGAATTGTCACCCATTTCCACAATAGCCTCGGCGCCTACTTTCTTGCCCATAATTGCCACTGCAAGCGGAGACTCGTTGCTTATCTTACCTTCCAAAATCGACGCTTCGGTCGTACCTACGATAGTATACTCATTTTCTTCGTCTTCAGAAAAATCGTATATCTTTACCTTGCAACCTGCAATAACGGTGTCTTGCTTTCCTTCGGTATTTTCTATAATCTCGGCATTGTCAAGTTGAGCCTGAATTGTCAAAATTTCCGCTTCGACTTGCGCCTGGTAATCCTTTGCCGCATCGTACTCTGCATTCTCTGACAAGTCGCCAAAACCTCTTGCGATTCTTATTCTCTCGCTTGCGTCCTGTCTGTCCACGTTGACCAAATGCTCCAATTTCTTTTTGAGATTGTCATATCCTTCTTGTGTAACGAAGTATTTCTTTTCCATATATCCTCCTCGCCTGACGGCTAATTACTTTATTGTTTGTTTTTACTGCGAAAACTCAAAACGTAAAGGCTTTCGCTCATCGAGATATTTTCAACTGTTACGCCTTCGGGCACTTCAAGTTCTATCGGAGCAAAATTCCATATGGATTTTACGCCGTATTTTATCAATGCGTCGGCTACGGTCTTTGCCGAATCTTTTTGGGTGGCAATGATTGCTATATCCACGTTATTTTGGTTGAGATATGCCTCCAAAAAGTCCATCTCGTAGACCTTGATGCCGTTGATGGACGAACAGCGCGGATCTATGTCAAATAGCGCTCTGACAAAAAATCCGTCGTCCCTGAAACCTCTGTATCCCGCCAATGCTCTGCCTATATTGCCCGCGCCGACAATTATTACGTCGTATTCTTTGTCTAGTCCTAAAATTGCGGCAAGTTCGTTCTTGAGTTTGACAACGTCGTATCCGTAACCTTGCTGTCCAAATCCGCCGAAGTTGCAAAGATCCTGTCTTACTTGCGACGCAGTGATATTGAGTACGCTTGCAATCTTGTTGGACGACACTCTTGTAACTCCGCTGTCCGCAAGTTGTTTGATATGTCTATAGTAGCGCGGCAAACGCTTGATGACCGCTTCAGAAATCATAAGTCCTCCTCCCTATCGACAATACGTCCTGTATATTTTAATCAACAGATTGACGATTTGTCAATAGTTTTGGCTTTTGTTTGCCCAACAATTTTGTCAAATAAGCGTAAAATCAAAAATAAATTCTAAACAACGCGTTACCGAGATTTATTGACATCTCTCACATTGTACTGTAATATGGAAATATGAAGATTTGGGCAAGACTCGTCACCGACGACAAAATTCAAAAAGATATACTTTATCACTCACCGCTCAAAATGAGCAAAGACAATTACGAAATGTGGCTTCGCGATATTTGTCACCAACTCGACGTACCCAATCCCATACTTCTCGACCACCATTTCAAGAATTTCGTCAACTTTCACAATACAAAGTTCCGTCAAGACGACTTCGTTGAGACTTTGGACTACGGTATGTTGATTGTCGAAGACTGCAAAGAATAAACTTTGGTATCATACAACTTTTAATTGCACTTAAAGTATCGTTTTAAAATAGACGGCAAAGAGGAGTCGATTTCTCGACTCCTCTTCGCATTATAAGGGGAACATCGGTATTACAATACCGAAATGATAAAGGCTAATTTGTTGCGAACTGACTGTTATATAAATCCGCATAAAAACCTTGCTTGTCTAGCAATTGCTCGTGATTTCCGCTCTCGATAATATCTCCGTCTTTCATTACGAGGATCAAATCGGCATTCTTTATCGTAGAAAGTCTGTGGGCAATGACGAATGACGTACGGTCTTTCATAAGTTCATCCATTGCGCTTTGGATTTTTTGCTCCGTACGCGTATCTACAGAACTGGTAGCCTCGTCGAGAATAAGCATAGGCTTGTCAGCAATCATTGCTCTTGCAATCGTGAGTTGTTGTTTCTGTCCCTGCGACAGACTTATTTGATCACCCAGAACCGTGTCGTATCCGTGAGGCAACGTATGCACAAAGTGGTCAAGTCCGACAGCCTTGCAAGCCTCGTCCAACTTTTCATCGCTTATGCCTTGAGTATTATAGACGAGATTCTCACGAAGAGAGCCCTCAAAGAGCCAAGTGTCTTGCAATACCATACAAAATTGCTTGTGTACTTCTTGCCTTGACATATTCTTGATAGACACTCCGTCTATGCGGATATCGCCGTCTTTTATCTCGTTGAATCTCATAAGCAGATTGACCATAGTTGTCTTGCCTGCGCCCGTAGGTCCAACAATTGCGACTTTTTGTCCCGGCTTTGCCACTGCGGAAAAGTCGTTGATAATAATTCTATCGCTGTCTTCGTATCCGAACTTGACGTGATCAAACTCAACTTCGCCCTTTATCTTGTAAAACTCAAATATTTTGCCTTTCTCGTCTTCCATCTCTTCGGCTTCGAGGAATTCAAAGACTCTCTCTCCTGCCGCCGCTGCGGATTGAAGAGACTGCAACGCTTGCGCCATCTGCGACAAAGGTTGAGTAAAGTAACGCACGTACATAGTAAATGCTATTATCGTACCAAAACTTATCTTGCCTTTTAGCGCCAAAGCTGCGCCGACTACGCAGACTGCAACGTATCCAAAATTGCCGATAAACGTCATAATCGGCATCATCATACCCGACATACATTGCGCCTTGAACGCGCTATCCTTGAGATTTGCGTTCATCTCGTCAAAAGCCGCCTGCGACTTTGCTTCGCCGTTGTAGGCTTTGACAACGGTATGTCCGGCGTATATTTCTTCGATATGTCCGTTGATTTCGCCAAGTCTCTTTTGCTGGCGAGCAAAATATTTTTGCGACTTGCCTGCTATAAGGCTCATAAGCACAAAGCCTATTGCCGTTGCGCCTATTGCCGTCAACGCAAGTATCCAATTTGTGATAAACATCATCAACAGCGATCCGAGAAACAGCGTCACTGCCGAAACAAGCGTGCTTATGCTTTGATTGAGCGACTGTCCGACCGTGTCGACGTCGTTGGTCACTCTCGACAATACGTCGCCGGTACTCGTCTTGTTGTAGTACCACATAGGAAGTCTGTTTATCTTGCGAGATATATCGCCGCGCAATCCTTGCGTTATTCTCTGCGTCGTAGTCGACATTATCCAGCCTTGCAAACTCGACAACACTAAACTAACGGAATACATTATTATTAGAGCAACGCCGATTTCCGCAACAGCGTCCATATCTATCTGACCGACAAGTCCCTTTTGCAAGACATCAGTCAAGTCGGACATTTTATTGGGTCCTATCAACGTCAATACGGTACCTGCAACGGCGCATACTATAGCCACCGCCAACACGCCGTAATACTTTTTGCAATATCTGATTATCTTTCCCCAAGTACCCTTAAAGTCCTTGGCTTTTTCAAAATTTTTTCTGGGTCCAGACATTATTCAAGTTCCTCCTTTGACAACTGCGAATAGGCTATCTGACGGTATACGTCGCAATTTTGCATAAGTTCGGCGTGCTTGCCTTGCCCGACAATCTTGCCTTCGTCAAGTACAATAATCCTGTCGGCGTCGCGTATAGTTCCTATTCTCTGCGCAACTATAATTCTCGTTGAGTCTTTGCACTCCTTATCTAACGCGTCGCGTAACATCTTGTCGGTCTTGTAGTCCAATGCGGAAAACGAGTCGTCAAATATAAGTATCTCTGGTTTTCTGGCAATGGCTCTGGCAATAGAAAGCCTCTGCTTTTGTCCGCCCGACAGATTGGCTCCGCCTTGAGCGACGTAAGAGTCGACGCCGCTTTCTTTATTCTTGACAAATTCCCACGCTTGAGCGGTCTTTATCGCATTCTCCACGTCTTCGTTAGCAATCTGCGTATTACTGTCTCCAAAAGCCACGTTGGAGGCTATCGTACCTGAAAACAACATTGCCTTTTGCGAAATATATCCTATCTTGTTGCGCAAAGACTTCTGCTTATACTCCTTGACGTTTCTGCCGTCGACAAGCACTTCTCCGCCGCTGACGTCATAAAATCTTGGAACAAGATTGATAATACTGCTTTTTCCGCATCCCGTCGCGCCTATCAGCGCCACCGTCTCACCCTTGCTAGCCTTAAACGATATGCCTTCAACAGCGTTGGAATCAGCGTCCGGATAAGAAAAACTTACGTTTCTAAATTCCACTTCGCCAAACGCGTCTTCTACTCCTTGCTCCGCTTCGCCGTCGGTAATCGCAACTTCAGTACCCAAAACCTCGTTGATACGCTTTGCGGCAACCTGCGCCCTCGGCATTAGGATGAATATCATAACCAACAGCATAAACGCCATAAGCACTTGTACTGCATACTGCAAAAATACTACCATATCGGAAAAGAGTGATATTCTGTCCATAATTGCGGCTTTGTTGATTATCACTGCTCCTATCCAGTAAATAGAAAGCGACAAGCCGCTCAAAATCAACTGAATACTCGGCATCAAAAACGACATTACGCGTCCGGTAAACAAAGACGTACCCGTCAATACGTCGTTGGCTTTCTTGAACTTCTCTTCTTGATAATCCTCCGCATTATATGCTCTGACTACCCTCAAGCCGGTGAGATTTTCTCTCGTCACACGGTTTACGTCGTCTGTAAGAGTCTGCATCTTCTTAAACTTGGGAAGAGCAAGAGAAGTACATACAATGACTATCGCCAATAATGCGATTACTCCAATACCGGTCGCCAATGTCCATTGCCAACTTCCCGCGGATATTTTGCATATTGCCCACACCGCCGTAATAGGCGCCTTTATCATAACTTGCAATCCAAGCGTAATGAGCATTTGCACTTGTGTAACGTCGTTGGTGGACCTTGTGATAAGACTTGCAGTAGAAAACTGTGATATCTCTCTCATTGAAAAACTTTGAACTTTTTCAAACAAACTTGCTCTCAACGACGCGCCGAAGTTTGAGGCAATCCTCGACGCTATCAGTGCCACCGCTACCGAACATAGCAAACTGCCCAGCGCAAATCCCAGCATTTTTGCTCCCGCAACCCATACGTCTTTCATTGCGCTACCGGGAGTCTGCACCAGCCTTGTGATTTCCGACATATACTCCGGCATCGTCATCTCGCACCACACCGTAAGTGCAATAAAAGCAACAGCCAGAATTACCAATACCCATTCTAAAACTGTAAACTTTTTAATCAACTTTAACATCAATAACCTCCATATACTTTTAATCTATTCTTTGCATCTATTTTGCATAAATTTTACTAACTGGGTTAGACATTTTTCCAAAATAAAACAGACCGACCGTCTGAATTATTTTTTGTTCTTCAATATATCCGGCAAATCAGGTTTGACTTCTTCCGCTACTCTCTTCATTTCATTGGACAACTCAATCAACGTCATTATTTTTTCCATTCCCATTGCGTCTATGACTCTTGAAAGATGTAGGGTTATAATATCTCGCAACTCCTTGACCGTCTTTCTGCCATCATCCGTCAGAGATATATAAACTATCCTCGCGTCGTCTGAGGCGACTGAACGGTAAATCAAATTTTTGGCAACCATCTTTTTAAGTAAAACGGCAACTCTCGCCGTGCTAACGCCAATTTGTTTTGCTATATCTCCGCAAGTAACCGCGCCGCTAGAATCATTCAAAAACTTAAGTACAGCGCCTATGCCGGCTTGAGTATCGTTCATTCTGCTGTTGAGTTCGGTAGGTCTGGATTCGCTGAGTTTATTAAAGACATAATTTACGTCTTTTATATCTGCCATTTTTCTCCCTCTTCATTTGCTAACCTAGTTAGATTATATGCAAAACAAAAAACATTGTCAACATATTAAGTGTAAATGATGTGTCAAATTTAATTCAACTTTTTCAATATCGAATTATAAACCTCGGAATTTTGAATGACTTCCAGCGTAGCGGATGTTGCGCCCTTGTCTTC